>DAOWOF010000159.1 GCA_030642205.1 Desulfobacteraceae bacterium
CTGATGGGAAGTTTTTTCCCTTTGACCTTGACATAGTCCAACAGGCGGCAGGTGATTCGTTCTTTTACATGGCTGTATGTAGTTTGAGAAATTAATATTTGGCAGGAGTATTTTTTCGTAAGGCCTTCAAGGCGTGAAGTAAGGTTTACGCTATCTCCAATAACTGTATAATCCAGTTTTTGTTCGGAACCAATATTGCCAAGGATGACATCTCCGGTATGTATTCCGATTCCAATATCGAGATCAGGCAGATCTTTGCCACTGTTTTCCTGATTAAGTTTTTTGAGGTCTTTAATCATCTGAATTGCAGTTAATACTGCTTTATGATGATGATCAGGATCTTTCAAGGGAGCGCCC
Organism: Desulfobacteraceae bacterium; assembly: GCA_030642205.1. Classification (GTDB taxonomy): domain Bacteria; phylum Desulfobacterota; class DSM-4660; order Desulfatiglandales; family Desulfatiglandaceae; genus DAOWOF01. The sequence goes on from DAOWOF010000159.1 coordinate 358, forward strand.
CAAAAGGCCATGACTGCATCGCCTATAAATTTATCAAGAGTGCCTTCATTATAAAAGATGATTTTAACCATCCTGGAAAGGTAGCTATTGAGGAGACCCACTACTTGTTCCACTTTGAAGTTTTCAGAAATGGAAGTAAAACCCCGAATATCTGAAAAAAAGAGGGTCAGGTTCTCACTGCGGCCTATCTCTGCCTTTAGATATTCGTCTCGATTATCTGTTAACAGGGAACCAAGAATACCAGGGGACACATATTGCCCCAGTATATTCCTGATCCGCCTCTTGTCGCGGCCTTCACTAAGGCTTATATATGCAAATGATGAAATATAGGCGCTTATAAGGGCAAATGAGGGATAAACAAAGGGAATTGCAAAATTATCCTTAAACAAGACAAATCCAAGACCAAGATAAGCCGCCCATATCACCAGCGGCATGATTACACGAAGGAATATGCCTCTTAGAAAGAATATTGAAAATATGGTTATTATAATTAGCGTAAAAGCTATCCCCATACTTAATGGAGGACTGATAAATTTTAAAAAATCATTGCTTACAAGATTGCCATAGATAGAGGCATGAAGAAATACTCCGGGGGTATTTGTGAAAATGGATGTGCTTTTCAGATCCTCAACTCCCGCGGCGCTGGCTCCAATAAAAACAACTTTGTCTTTAAATTCTTTTGGTTCTACTGGCAGATCCTGAACTTGTCCTGTTTTGAGCATTAAGACGCTGGTTATAAGGCCACCATAAGAAAACGTATTATATTTGCCATACATATTAACATAATAAAGATTATCAGAGCCTAAAGGAATCTCCATTAAGGAATTTGGCCCATACATTTTTAAAGAGCTTCTATTGATCGAAATTTTGTTAAATTGTCTCTGATCAATAAATGCTCCCATGGCCAGGGAAGGAAAATGTTTATCCTGATACGGGAAAAACAATTTTTCCCTGCGATAAACACCATCTATATCCGGCATAAATGAGACAACGCCGATTCCTTTTGCCGCGTGATAAAGTTCTTTAAATGGCAGGTAATAGTTAGTATTTGAAATGATGTCATTTGCCACAACATTAATGCCAAATTTTTGACTAAAGGCCTGTGGCAGGGGCTTGTTCAGAATGCTTTTATTGTATTCATCTTCAAGGTCTGTAAAAATCTGTGCGGCATGATATACGTTGTCTGCTGATTTGGTTGCTTCCACCAATCTGAGGTCATTGTCCCCCAGGTTTATGTCTGATTGATTTGCTTCCAGTTGATTTTCTGTAAACAGAATATCCATGATTATGGATTTCGCGCCGCTTATTGATAAAAAATCGATTACATCCGCGTGAATTTGTCTTGGCCATGGCCATCTTCCCGCGATATCATTCAATGTTTTGAGAGAGGATTCATCTATCAGGATCAGGACTATTTCAGGAGGAAGGGCTTTATTATTTCTTAATAGCCTGGTCCTGATATCCAGGCTCATTAATTCCGGTCGTTCAAAAAAGTGGTTATTTTTGCCCAGAATGGTAATAAAGCTGATAATGATAATTATTAAAATAGCGTAATAAAACTTGTTTTTTTTATCCTGTTTCATGATAAACATATAATGTTTGTATTCATTAAGGGTGAAGCCAGACTAATAATGATATGGAATAAATTTATAGCAAATATCTTACCAGGTAATAATTGATGGACTTTTTACGAAGTTATCAATAATTACTTTAAGAGCCTCAAAAAACTGGCTCAGGAGAGAAATTCATGCCTATTAAGAAAGCCTTTGGGAAAGAGATCAAGACAGGAAGTGTGCTTATGACATGGATCAATTCCTATTCAGGACTTATGATCAGAAGCCCACAGACTACTTTGATTATTGATCCCATGGGGATACATAATTTAAACCAATATGAACATGTGGATGCTATTGTTATTACTCATGAACATTCAGATCATTTTGATCCCGGTTTTGTATGTTCTCTTCAGGAAAAGACCGGGGCTCAGATCTTGACCACGCCCTATATTAGTCAAAGACTTAATGGTAACGAAAGCCACTCTTTGCTAATTGGTGATTCTTTTCCCCTGAATGATTTAATACTGCATGCTGAGTACTGTGATCATCCAGGCAACCAGCCCTTATCTTTTGTGATATCTACTGAAGATGGAATCAATATTTATCACCCCAGTGACAGCGACCCTTTTGCGTCCATGACTGAGATAAGAAAAAAATATAGCCCTCAGATATTAATTTATGTCAGTGTGTCTCCTAAAAAAGCAGCTCAAATTGCCGGCATGGTCAAACCTGAAGTTGTGATAACCTACTATACTGATAAATTTACTAATCCAAGATATATTAATGAAATCGCGAAAGAAGATCCCGAGATAAAAACCAAATTGATTCGACGTTTTGAGATTTATCAGTATCCTGATCAGGATGCATAGTTTTTACCTCTTCCTCAAGACCTTATGCCGCAAGGAGTTATTCTGATGGAATATCTGTTTCAACCAGGTAAAATTGGTTCTTTAAGATTAAAAAACCGGTTAATAGTAGCCCCCATGGGTATGTTCCTTGGCCAGCAGGGTTATATAACACAGCCTTTGATTGATTTTTCCGGAAAATTGGCTAAAGGTGGCGCTTCTTTGATTATTATGGGCGGCTCCATGATAGAGCATAGCCATGAGCCAGGTTATGAACGCCTGGCCGAGGCGCCTGCCATGAGTTTATGGACAAGTTTGGGAGATGATAAATTCATTCCCGCTTGGAAGGATCTTGTGGAATCTGTTCATTCCTGTGGGGGCAAGGTGGGGGCTCAAATAGCTCATCTGGGAAAATACGCATATTCCGAAATCCTCGATGGCCATCCTCCTGTGTCAGCGTCACCGCTGCCCATCAAGGTTAATATCCTGTTTCAAGGTCGGCCAGGAGAGATTCCTCGGCAATTAACTATTCCAGAAATTGAAAATATTGAGGAAAATTTCGCTAAAACTGTCTTTAGAGCTAAAACCGCTGGTCTGGATATGGTGGAATTAAATGCGTCCACAGGATATCTTATCCGTGAATTTCTGTCTCCTCTTACTAATCATAGGGAAGATGAGTATGGCGGCAGCCTGGAGAATCGGATGAGGTTCCTTCTGGGGATAATAAAACGATCACGGCAAAAGGCAGGAGATGATTATCCTCTGATTTGCCGTATCTCCGGAGATGAATTTTTGCCGGGCGGGAATTCCTTGAAGGAGGCCTGTCTTATAGCCCAAAAGCTCGAAGAAGCCGGAATTGACGCCTTGCATGTGGTAGGAGGAGGCCATGTATCCTCTGTTCCCATGAATCCTATGAATGTAAAACGGGGTGCCTTTGTCTATTTGGCCCAAACCATCAAAAAGCAGGTCAGGGTTCCGGTTATTACCTGTCAACGGATCAATGATCCGGTTTTAGCCGAGGAGATCGTTATGGAAGGCAAGGCCGATTTTGTTGCTATGGGCCGGCCCTTTCTTGCTGACCCATCTTTTCCTGTCAAGGCAATGGATGGCAGAGCCAAAGAGATTCGACCCTGTGTGGCATGTAATCAAGGTTGTTATGATTCCATGTTTTTCATCAAACCTGTTGCTTGCATGGTTAATCCCGGTTTAGCCAGGGAAAATGAAACCAATCCCGGAAAAGCTTTAAAACAAAAAAATGTAATGGTAATCGGAGCAGGCCCGGCGGGATTAGAGGCCGCCAGAGCGCTAACATTGAAGGGCCATAATGTCGAATTATATGAAAAACAATCGCAGATAGGAGGTCTGATGAGACTTGCTGCTGCCAGCCCTGGTCGGGAAGAGTTTTTCAGTTTAATCGATTATTATACTCACCAGATGGAGATCCTCAAGGTCAAAATATTTTTAGAAAGAGAAGCATCTTTTTCTTTAATTGAAAAAAGAGATCCTGACGCAATTATTATTGCTACTGGAGGCCTTCCATCAATACCTTCAATACCTGGAATAAACGGCCGGAATGTATTAAATGCTATTGATGTCCTGAATGGCAAACTGGATACAGGAATGAATATTGCTATTCTTGGAGGAGGTTCCATAGGAGTAGAGACCGCAATCATGCTGGCTTCCAGGGGATGTATGTCTTCATCCACGGCTGCCTTTCTTATGGAAGAGGGGGCCTTGACAATTAGCGAAGCCAGGGAATATATGTATGCGGGAAGAAATGTTACCCTGATTACAAGGCAGAAAAATGTTGCTATGGATATTGGTTTGAGTACACGTGGCTCACGAATCAAGGCTCTAAAGCGGTTGGGGGTTAGAATAATAAGGGATGCTACCTGCGAAAAAATAATAGACAGGGGTGCTATTATTAAGCATAAAGACCAGGAACAATTTATTGAGGCTGATTCTATTGTCATTGCAGGCGGCTTTCTTCCTGATAATAAGCTGGCTAAAAAATACGATAGAACAAATAAGGAAGTCTTTATTATAGGAGATGCCAGAAAACCTCGTAAAATGCTTGATGCTATTCATGAGGGGTTTGAGGTTGCTCTTCATATCTAAAGCGGGGTACCCGCAACCCAAAGAAGTTATCAGTTGTCAGTTAGTCAGTTGTCAGCACTGGATATTTTGAAATTTAAGGTTCTTGTGGAGAATTAAGAACACAAATTTATATTGGTATTGATTATATTGAACCAGCAGCTGGCAAAAAATGGATTCAGGAAACAAAAGAACTCTCGGCGATGCTCGTAGGTCTCAGCAAATCCCTAAGAAAGATAAATTAGTATAAATAGAGGCTGAACGAAAACCATAGAACATTTGATAAAACAAATAGTTATCAATATTTTTTTTAAATGAAGATTTTAAAAAATTAAATTGTTAAACCGAATTTTCTATAAAAATTGCCAATTTTTCCCAAAAAGTCAAAATCTTCGTTTTAAAAAATGACAATAATATACCGTTAAAACGGTAGGTTAAATAGGTTTCGTTCAGGCACTAAATATGCTTTTGCTGATAACTGATAACTATTTTCTTGTTTTTTATTACAGCTTTTCAGGAGTAAGGTACTAAAGCAGATGAATGAATGCCTGATTTTTATATGTTCATCCGCTTGGATTTAAGATTTTAGAGAATGTTTTAATAAATAGGAAACTTGATTAATAAGGCAAACTCCGGGAATAAAAACCTCTCTCTGTTGAAAAAAAGGAGCTTATGAAAAAAAACTCAAAATCAAAAAAAAATACAGGCCTGCTAATAGCCATAGCGGCTATTGTTTTTTTCTTGTCTATTACTTGTGTCAACTACTGGCGATACAAAGTCAGAGAAAATGAACCTTTAAAAAAGATCGATATAATTCCAGTTGAAACGGCCTTTGCGCACATAAGGTCGATAGATCTGGATCTTGATTTGACAGGAGATATAAAACCTTTGCAACGGGTCGATGTGCATCCCAAGATCCCTGGCAAAATCATTGAAAAAATATATGTTGAAA
>DAOWOF010000085.1 GCA_030642205.1 Desulfobacteraceae bacterium
AGACGTTCAAAGATGCTTAAAGCCTTTTGATTTTTATTTGCTGCTGAAAAAGATATGGCGGCAAAATAGAGCGGGGCCGGTTTCTTTTCATCCATGGACTCATAGGCATTAAGAAAACATGAGCCCGCAGATTCAAATTCGGATTGATCGTACCAGCACTTGCCAAGATTCATCCAGGCAGGATAACATTTCGTATTTTTATTTACAGCGGAGTCATAAAAAGGAAGCGCTTTTTTATTATCACCCATCAAAAGATAAGCATTTCCGATAGCAATATCTATCATATAGTGACGATAGCCATTTCGATCCTTTTTCCCTTTGTTCTCCCCTTTTTTTTTAAATGCCAGAAGCATTGAGATCGCATCGGATGTCTTGTTTTTTTCTATCAGGCATTGCGCGTTATACATCGCTCTTCGCGCAGGATAGGGAGCTGTTTCTTTTTCGTTTGCCCACGCGGATGAAAAAAAGGAAAAAAACAGCAGCAACAGAATTGAATAAAATCTTCTTGTTTCTTTATATCTCATGTCTAAATATCTAAAAAAAATCATTGATCCAGCTCAAACCTTATAATCTGATCTGCCAATGTCTTGACTTTGATCCCATCTATAGTTCCTGGTGAAAAGCGCCATGAGGACACGCATCTGATAACATTTTTATTGAAAATTGATTCCGGCTCTGCCTTTATAATCCGAATAGATTCTGTGTTTCCTTCTTCATTTATGACAAATTGAACCTTGACCCATCCTTCGATGCCTCTTTGCCTGGCGCGCATTGGATAGATTGGCTGCGTCATAACCAGGGGGGTGAGAGGATTGTCTAATTCGTAGATATTATAGGCTGGCTTAATCTTTGCTATATTAAGATTGACCACAGAAGGTGGCGGAACTGTGATTATAGATGTGGATAATTTTGGGTTTAATTCAAAAGGAATATTCAATCTTTTAACAGGATTGGCATAAACCTGATTTTTTTTAACCCTTATTTTTTTTGGTTTCTTTGGGGGTTCTTTTTTTATTTTTTTAACAGGCCTTTTAAGGTGTTTGATCCGAATAATATTGACCTTATGATCAAATTCAGCCATATCGGGCTTTTTTGGAACTCTGTTAATAAGTCCCGGCATAAGGCTGAAAAGCATAAAGTTCAGGGCCAGAGAAAATAATACTGCTCCTGTCCAGAATGTTGCCCCGGATGAGTTTGAAGATGAAAACCAATGAGATGTTAATTTTATCAATGTCCAGCCTGTAATAATTATTCAGGAATGCTTGCCGCTACCGAGATATTTTTAGCGCCGGCAAGTTTGCACCCGTCCATAGCCAGAATGGTAGTTCCTGTCATGCTTTCCCTGTCTGCTATAATTATAACTCCAGCTTCCGGGTTTTCGGCAAGAGCCCTTTCAATATTCGCGCGTACAGCGCGTATGTCAATCTCTCTCTTGTCAAGAACTACTCTATTATCTTTTGTAATAGCCAAAAGTATATTCGCTTTTTTGCTAACCACTGCGGTTGATGCTGTGGGACGGTTAACCTCAACGCCTGTTTCCTTGACAAAGCTTGTAGTTACCAGAAAAAATATAAGTAATATAAAAACCATATCAATTAAAGGAGCAATATTTAATTCAACAGATTTTCTATTAGCTTTTCTGGCTGCTGTTATATTCAACATAAATATATTCTCGACTTTTTATGATAACCCGTTTGCTTACACATATTTTTTAAGATAAATTCCAATGGATGATATCCTCTGTTTTAAAATTTCCGCTCTCTTTGTCAGAAAACTATGCATATACATCCCCGGAATTGCGATAAGAAGTCCTGTTTGAGTTGAAATCAGGGCCTCTGAGATTCCGCCTGCCATGGCTTGGGCATTTCCAGTGCCAAATACAGAAATAATATCAAAGGTAGCAATCATTCCGGTGACAGTTCCTAATAGACCAAGCAAAGGAGCTATCCCTGCCAGTACGCCTATTAAATTCAGATATCTGTCCAGTGACGGGATAATGATAATTACTGTTTCGTCTAATATATGTTCATCCAGGCCTGATTTACCGCTCTTTCGTTTTAGAAATTCTTCCACAAAAAGAGCAACAGCTCCTTTATATTTACTTGTATCAGGAAGGATATGCGCCTTTATTAATTCACCTGCCTTATCTCTGCTCATATTCTTCTTGTATAATCGACTAAAATAAAAAACCCGGTTAATAATAAGTATCCACATAATAAGAGAGGCAATCATAAGCGGAGGCATGACAATTCCTCCTCCTTGTAAATATTCGGATACACGCTGGAAATGTTCTAAAAACATATCTATCATAGATTATCCCTTGTCTTGTCAATCGTGTTGATCAAGACAACTGCTTTTTCCTCCATCTGTCCTATTATATTTTCAACCTTTTGCGTTAATATAGTATGAAACAGCATTGCAGGAATGGCAACAGCGAGTCCAATCATTGTAGTTACAAGCGCCTCCGAGATTCCTCCGGACATCATTCGTGGATCGCCTGTGCCATAGCATGTAATTACATGAAAGGTATTGATCATCCCTGTAACTGTCCCCAACAGTCCCAAGAGGGGAGCTATTGCAGCCAGCATTCCCAGGGTGGACAGGAATCTTTCCAGCAAAGGAATTTCTCCAAGGATTCTCTCCTGTACTTTGTTTTCAATTTCTTCACGTTTCAGCTTTCTATTATTAACAACGGCCAGAAGCACAGTTCCCACGGACTTGTTGCTGTTTTGCTCGCAAATATTTTTTACAAGGTTCCATTTTCCATCAGATACATATTCATGGATTTTATTTATCAGATTATTGGCATTCATCTGTTTTCTTGACAAATATATGAAGCGCTCTGAAATAATTAAAAGAGCAATAATAAAGATGCCTATAATCGGCCAGACAATAGGTCCTCCATTAGGGATCTGATCAAGAAGACTAAGTTGATTTGTCAGCTGCCTCAAGGCCGCGCCCAAAGTTATATCAATCGGAACATCTTCTGATTTTCCGTCCATATAGCGATTAATCTTTTTTACAACAGAAGAAGAAGGAAGCACTGATAGAGCGAAAAATTGTTCACTTTTACCTGAAAAGGACAAAAAGCCGGTCTCATTATTTAATCTGTATACGGATGTAAAATTTCCCAGCATCAAAATATCACCATTTATTTCCTCTCCAGCGCGGTTAACAAAAGGTGCTTTTATAATACGGACCTCTCCTGATCGATGCAGCTCATCAAATAATAAGTCAGACATCTTTGTAATATCATCCATTCCCGGAAATTTTGCCTTGCCCATTACAGAAGCGGGTAGATTCCTCCTGTCAGGAATTATCGCGCTTTGAATACTCTGATTGAAAATGGTGTCAAGATCTCTTGCATTTATTCTGATAAAACCAATAAGCTCATTCGTTATTCCTTCAACCTTTTCAAGTTCAAATTGAACATTTTCTTTTTTAAGCAGTAAATTCTTTAAATCTTTTTCCTGGCCCATCTTTTTTTGTTCAAGCAGGTTGTTTTCATCGGTGATGTTTTTAATGGCAGCAAGCAATAGAGTTTTGTCAGACAATATCTTTTTTTTACTTTCAATGGCTTCTTTTTCTGCCTGGACTTTTTCCCTGTTGGCTTTTTCTATAAAAACAGCCTTTTTTTGTTGGGCTTCTTTTTCCATTACACGTATGTCCTGAGCAAAACCGGAAACTGTTATAATAAAAACAAGCCAAAAAACGAAAGTAAATATTATTGGTTTTTTACTCATTTTACACTTATCCTTCCCAAGGGCAATTCAAGTAATTGGGCGATACGACGTTTTGCCGCGATCTCAATTGCAGTATTAATATCACTGTTATATTTTCCGGGCAAGATTACCCACATGGACTGACCTGTATCGAAATACCCTGTAATCTTTTTGTCAAGTGATTGATAAAAAAGAGACAATCTCCCCAGTCTGAATATATTGACAAGCGCTGTTTTTCCTTGTGTTGTTATTTTATCAGGATAGGTCTCTATTGTGTTTCCGTATTCCGTTTCAATAAATAATGCCTCCATTACCTTCCTGTATTTTTCACTAACAGGCTTTTTTGAATCATCAAGTATTTTTCGGAGGTTGGCAAGACGGTTTGTCCTTTCTTTTAACAAAAACGGCATATCTGTTTGAATTATTGAGGAAAGCTCAGTATAAACACTATCAAGAAAAGGAGATAGTTCTTTGGAGATACGCGAAATTTCGCTTATCTTGTTTTCCATAAAATCTATCTTGCCATTTGTATCTGAAATTTGCTCTTCAAGCCTTTTGGTCTCACTTAAAAGACTTTTATTCTTGTTTAAAAATTGTTCATATTTCGCTTCAAGATCATCTTTCTCAGACTCCCAGTTATCCTCGGATATTTGGGTCTGCTGGCGGGTCTTTATTGCCCTGGTAACTAATGCCCCGGCCTTTTTGGCAACATCTTTGCCAAAAGCAGGATTCCCGCCGACAAGAAAAGCAAGAGATATAAAAAGACCAATTAGCTTTTTTGACATATTTTACTCCATAAATAATAAGACATTGATACCCCGGGATTTATTGAATGGTTTAAAAAGGAAAGACTCAGGCAAAACCGGAAAGAATATCCGGCCAGGAGATGATATGTTAGAAGATTATTACAGACTGTTATGGAATGCAATTTTTAAAATATTATATGCAATATAAGCTATGCATCGTAAATTTATATATAATATATGTAACTATCAGGCTATTTCAAGGATGCTGTGGGTATTTTCTGAATAGTTACTAATATATTATGTATAAAAAATTATTTTTTTAGTTCTGTAACAGCCTGTTGACAATGGATAATAAAGCCTGAAAAATCCGAGAAACCTGATAAACAATATTCTCTTTAATTAAGCGTCTGGACCCTTGCCCCAGATCTTGCTCCAGTCATAGCCTTTCATTGCTAGCAATAAATCATCCATTATGGTCATAAGAAATTTTACAATAAACTTTGAAGTGCCATTAATCATTGCATCAAATGCGGCGCCGCCATTTATGCCTTTGATCTCATTATAATCCAGTTCTTCCACGCCATAGCTGGCAAGTCTTGATTGTTTCATTTTTTGTCGCTCCTTATTATAAGCATTCATTGACTTTTCAGGAGGATATCGAAACCAGACCAGCAAAAAAAACCCGAATCGAATATATACGACCCGGGATATCCCTCGTTTGATCCTCAAGCTATTATTGTATTTCTTGTTCCAATATGAAATACTCTTATTCAGGCAAGTCTTCTGACTTTCGGATCAATCTAGTAACCGCGCCTTCCCGCATGAGATAAAACATGCAGTGACCTATTGCGGCGTTTGTTCCCGATTACAGCGGTGGGCCCGCCCCCGATTTTCACGAGGTTCCTTTTTAAGTTTATAATACACCTGAATGTATTTTGCTTGTTTGTATTTCCATTCTCACATAAAGTCAAGCATAATTTATGACAGACTCTGTTTTTATTTATGTTGAGAAACAGGGACCCTTTTATTCAAGGTCGTATAATATTTTTAGTTGCATGGCTTCTTAGTTGTTCTCCTCAATAACTCCCTCCAATTCAAGAAATGCTTCCATTAATTTTTGTCTTTCCTCATTGGTTGTTTGCCAATACTCTCTTTTATCTGCTTCAATAAGCTTTTTTATTAATTTCAATGTAGCAAATGAATTATTGTCAACCAGGCGGTCTTTCATTGCATCATCAAAAATATACCTGTTTGAGATGTTTCTCCAGACCCACTCTTTTACTTTTCCAGTCGTTGCTGACAGGCCTAATATGTTTTCAACCCTGTCAGATATTTTCTGCGCGCCATGAAATGAGTGCTCAAGCATGGCGTCAATCCATTTGGGATTTAATAGTCTTGTCCTTACTGCCCGCTCAATTGATTTTTCAGGATCTTCAACCTGAATGATTTCTTTTGTTGTATCTGCAATCAGCATTTGCGGCTTTTCACCTTTAAGCGATTCGATTGATTTGGAAAGGCCCCCATAAAATTCATAGTAATGATCAAGCTCTGTAATTTCTAATTCATGGGTATCTCTTACCTGGCTTACAAGATCTACATTTGACAAGAGCTGCCTGAAAGCCTTTTTTGATGATATCCCATGCGTATTATCATCATACCCATATTGCATGCTGTTGATATATGCGTTAGCCAAATCCTCTTCATCATTCCATCTTGAGGTCTCAATCATAGTGGTTAGCGGTGTTGCGTATTCACCTGTTTTTGGCCCGAATATCCTGATTTGCGCGGCGTCCATTTTATCGCCATCCGCGAGTTCTCCTGAAATTTCTTCTGAATGTTTCCTGATAAAATTCATTTCACAGGGTTCATCAAGGGAAGCCGCCAACTTAAACGCATTTCCCAGTAAAACTATCAGATTCGGAAGAGTATCTCTGAAAATACCGCATATTGTGACTACTACATCTATCCTTGGTCGTTTAAGCTCATCAAGGGCTATTACCTCAAGATCAGTAAACCATGGGCCGCTCTTTCTCACGGGTCGAAGGCCTAAATAGCAAAGGATTTGGCCAATAGTTTCTCCCCTTGTCTTTACAGTTTCAAACCCCCAGAGCACAACGCTTATGGTTTCAGGATATTTTCCGTTTATTTTATAAAATTCATTGATAGTAGCTTGCGCTATAGTCTCTCCCCTGATGCATGCCGCGCTGCTGGGAATCAATCTGGGATCAAAAGGATAGATATTGGAGCCTGTTGGAAAGATTTCAGGAGTTCTTATAGGATCCCCGCCAATATTGGGCGCAATAAATTTGCCTGAAATCGCGTTTAAAAGTCCTTCGATTTCATGGTTATTCTCTATTTTTGCCTGTAAATTCCTGAGGTAATCAAAGACACTTCCTGCCTTTTGTCTGAATTTTACGGGAAAATTATTTAATAGTCTTTGATCAGGACTGCCGTTAATAAGAAGTATTATAGCCTCTCTTGCTTCAGATTCTATTTGCTTCCATACATTAGCGCCGCCATTAGTTGATCTTGAGGGATGTCTTAGAAGATTTTCATAATCAAGCCCCTTTGATTCAGCTATAATACGGTGAAGAGATGGAACTTCCCTGTCATATCTTGAAACCAGAGTCAGCAGGTCTATGACTTCGTTATTCTCATAATTTCGCCCTAAAACGTGCACGCCCCTGGGTATTATCGACCTTTTCATCTCAAATAAGGAGTCTGAAATGCCCTCAATGGATGTATCATCAAAATTTAGATTTTTTGCTGTTTCGGTGATTTGTTTTTTTACGGTTTCCGCACGTTTGGGATCCTGAACACAGGCCTCATAATATTCATGAATCAGGACATCAAGATCCGCAAGTTCATCATAAAGATCAGAAGTTGTAAATGATGGGGTCTGATGATCCACGATAACAGCATAACTTCTGCGTTTTGCTATAGCAGCCTCGGAAGTATTTGTGACCCAGTAGATATAGAAATGAGGCATATCGCCTATCAATATGTCTGGGGTACAGGAAGAAGAAAGGCCGACTTCTTTGCCCTTGGTAAACTCAAGGGTGCCATGAGTCCCCAGATGGATCAGCGCGTCAGCGCAAAATTCATGTTCTATCCATTTATAAAAGGCAAGATATTGGTGATGAACAGGCAGTTCACGATCATGGCAGGAAGCCCCCTGATCCTCATGCAGGCCGCGGGATGGCTGGATGCCGATAAAGATATTGCCCAGTGTAATGCCAGGAATAAAAAGTTCCTCCTTCCATGTCATAATATTTCCCGGAGGCTTCCCCCATTTTTTTATCATACTATTGCGAAGATCAGCAGGAATGCTGTCAAGCCATTTTGAATACAGGCTTTTTGAAACGGTTATACCTTTATAATTGTCGGGTAATGACCATTCCGGTGAATTAACCATGCCTGACAAAAGCATGAGATCCTTGATGTCTTTTTCCGGGATTTCAAGGCTATATTGCTGAGCTTTTAATTGAACAAGAATTTCTTTAATACTTTGAAATACATCAAGTGACTCGGTATTTCCCAGATTTCCTTCGCCAGGTGGATAGTCGTATATAATGATGGCGATCTTTTTCTCTCTATTATCCTTTTGCTGCAGTATGAGCCAGCGTTTGAAACGGTTTGAAAATTTTTTAATCCGATCATCAATGACGCGCGCATCCATGACTTTATCATCAATATTTTTGCTAAAGCCAGCGCCGGACATGCCACTTAGAACCACAGGCTCAATACACCCGTCTATTTCACGCATTGCCACCGCTATTACTGTCTCTACAGGAGACAGACCAATATCAGATTCCTGCCACCTCGCAATCTCACCCTGATACATATGAACAGGCCCAAAAAACGGGCAGTTAAGCTTTTTTTGCAAGGCAATGGTCGCATCAGGATCTCCCCCCAAGGGGCCGCCGTTTAATCTGAAATACTGGAGATTGATAACTGCTGTTACAATAGGATTTCCATCTTTGATGAAGAATTTTTCAAGATTTTCAAGATTAACCATTATATCCGAAAATACAGGGATAACGTTGGCGTCTTCTTTGAGTTCTTCCATGAGAGCCTTAACCACTGGTATACAATCATCAAAATGCATGCCCCCATAAAAAAATATCCCAATATTGGGTTTATGCGGCATAGGCGGGAAATCCTTTAAAAAGTCATCCAGTGTCAAATAAAGTTCTTCTGACTCAGGATGATAAATTCCTCCTTTGGGAAAGCAGACAGGGGGATGAAACTGAGCCCATTTTTTTTTGCCGTATTCTTTTAAAAGCAGAAGCAGAAAATTCTTTAGATTCTCTTTTCCTCCATACTGCCAGTAATCAAT
>DAOWOF010000151.1 GCA_030642205.1 Desulfobacteraceae bacterium
GATGCAATCAGAAAGAGTATTCAGGATGCAAAAAGAAATATTTATAAGGTAAATTTGAAAAATAACACTATTCCACATGAAGTGGTAGGGAAATATAAAGCTGCAAAGGTGTTATTGAAACCAGCTTCCGCAGGAACTGGTATTATTGCAGGTTCCGCAGTTAGAGCAGTTGTAGAGAATGCTGGGATTTCCGATATATTAACAAAATCGCAAGGATCAAAAAATCTTTTGAATATTGCCAAGGCAACCTTTATGGGCTTATTGCAGTTGAGAAGCCTTGTTGATGTTTCAAAATTAAGAGAAGTCCCTATGAATAAGATAATGGGATCATAAGAGAGTGTTTAAGATGCCAGAGAAGATTATAATAAAACAGGTAAAAAGTAGAATAGGTTCAAAGCCTAAACAGAGGGCAACCCTTAGGGCATTGGGATTAAGAAGGATAGGTGTCGAGCGTGTGCATGATGATAATCCTATAATTAGAGGCATGATTGATAAGGTTAACCATCTGGTAGAAATTACTAAATTGAATAAATAGAGTTGAAAAAATGCAATATCAGTTAAAGAAACCAGCATCATTTAAAGATAGAAAGAGAGTAGGTAGAGGCTGTGGCAGCGGTCATGGGAAAACATGCTGTAGAGGGCAGAACGGACAATTATCCAGATCGGGCAGTAAGAAGAGGGCATGGTTTGAAGGTGGTCAAATGCCTATTCAGAGGCGGGTGCCCAAAAGGGGATTTACAAACATCTTCAAGAAAAATTTTAATATAGTAAATCTTTCTCAACTTTTAGAGCTTGAAACAAAAGAAATAAATATTGATTTATTAGAGCAAAAGGGTATAATACGCAACAAAAAGCTTCCCTTAAAGGTGCTTGGAAATGGAGAGATTGATAAGGCGATTACTGTTATAGCTGATGCTTTCTCTAAATCGGCAAAAGAAAAAATAGAAAAAGCTGGTGGACAGGCAATGATTTCAAGTTGTTGAATCCGAGAACCATACCGTAATAATAAAGAGTAGAAAATATATGGCAAGCCCATTAGTTAATATCTTTAAAATACCTGAACTAAGGAATAGAATAATTTTTACCTTAGTTATTCTGATTATATATAGAATTGGAGCGCATATACCAATACCAGGTATAAATGTTGAGGCTTTAAAAGCATATTTTGATCAGGCATCACAGGGCGCTGCCGGAGGATTGCTCGACTTCTTCGATCTCTTTGCAGGGGGAGCTTTAAAACGATTTACAATATTTGCATTAGGAATAATGCCATATATATCAGCCTCTATTATTATGCAGCTTCTAAATGTTGTTATCCCAGCTCTTGAAAGATTGAGTAAGGAAGGACCAGAGGGACATAAAAAAATAAATCAGTACACAAGATATGGCACAGTTCTTTTATGCACAATCCAGTCTCTTGGGTTAACCTTTTGGATGAAATCAATGAGTTCTCCTAAAGGTGCAGTTGTGCCAAAGGATTCCGGAATAGAATTTATAATAATTGCGGTAATTGCAATAACAACAGGCACTATGGTTTTGATGTGGTTAGGAGAAATGATTACCGAAAGGGGTATAGGTAATGGCATATCATTATTAATTTTTGCGGGTATAGTTGTAAGGGTTCCCGCAGCAATTATGGATACCCTGAACAGGATTGTTACACAAAGCGACCCGATTATTGGCATTATACTTATCGGCATATTCCTTCTTGTAATTGCTGCATCTATTTTATTGACTTTAGGGATTAGGAAAATACCCGTGCAATATGGAAAAAGGATTGTCGGAAGAAGAATGGTACAGATGAAATCTCAGTCTATTCCTTTAAGGGTAAATGCCGCAGGTGTTATTCCAATTATTTTTGCATCGTCTGTTATCCTTTTCCCGGCACAAATAAGCAATATGATAGGCGGCAGCAGTGATTATGCTATTTTTACAAAATTACAGTATTGGTTGTCCCCAGGGCAAGCCTTATATATGATTTTTTATGCATTATTGATAATATTTTTCTGCTATTTTTATACTGCTATTCAATTTAATCCTGTTGATATTGCAGAGAATCTAAAGAAATATGGGGGATTCATTCCAGGGATAAGGCCTGGTAAAAATACATCAGACTACATTATGTGGTTGCTCAATAGGGTGACTTTATCAGGATCAATATTTCTAGCCTTAATCGCTATTGTCCCTGATTTTATAATGAAGATTTGGCCTGAGGAGGTGTCTCCGCAAATGGCCTATCTGTTTGGCGGCACATCATTATTAATTATTGTTGGTGTAGCCCTTGATACATTAAAACAGATAGAATCTCAGTTGATAATGAGACATTATGATGGTTTTATCAAGAAAGGCAGAGTAAGGGCCAGGCACTGATATATTACGTTTTCGAGTAGGATTCAAATGGGTATATATTTATATAACACTGATCAGATAAATAAAATTAAAGAAGCTGCTGTTTTTACAGCAAAGGTTCTTGATGAGATCGAAAAGATTATTGATATAGGAATTACAACAAATGACATTGATGTTTTGGCAAGAAAAATTATAAAAAAGCATGGTGGTGAACCCGCATTTCTCAATTATAAGGGTTTCCCGGCAGCAGTATGTACTTCAATAAATGAAGTTGTTGTACATGGAATACCAAATAAAAAGGAAATTTTAGAAAGCGGAGATATAATAGGCGTTGATATGGGTGTTTTATACAACGGGTTCTATGGTGACAGTGCCAGAACATTTCAAGTTGGGAATACTGACAAAAATGCAAACCAGTTGTTAAAAGCAACCAGAGAATCATTATATGCAGGAATAAATAAATGTAGAGTAGGCAACAGAATATCAGATATATCAAATGCTGTTGAAACCCATGTTGCAGGATATGGATTTACTCCGGTAAGAGACTATGTCGGTCATGGAATAGGACTGAATCTCCATGAGGAACCAGCAATACCAAATTATGGTGAGCCAGGAAAAGGGCCAAGAATAAAAAATGGAATGGTTTTTGCTATTGAGACTATGATAAATATTGGAACAGGAATGGTTGATCTCTACGATGATGGTTGGACAGTTGTAACACGAGATAGAAAATTATCAGGTCATTTTGAACATACAGTAGCTGTTATTGAAGGCAAAGCAGAAATTTTAACAAAAGGAAATAATTTTAACTGAATATGTGAGAGGTTATGGCAAAAGAAGAACCAATTGAGGTTGAGGGCGTTGTTATTAAGTTGCTGCCAAATGCTCAGTTCAATGTGAAGTTGGATAATGAACAAATTGTATTAGCTCATATATCTGGAAAGATGAGAATGCACTATATAAGAATATTAGCTGGTGACAGGGTTACAGTAGAACTATCACCTTATGATCTAAGTAGAGGCAGGATTACTTATAGATATAAATAAATTTAATTTAAAATGATCCTGTAATTTTATATAATACGGATTTTTAATATGTATCTACTTATATCCTGGATTGAGGGCAATTATGAAAGTAAGAGTATCAGTAAAAAAAATATGTAGTGATTGTAAGATTATTAAACGACATGGAGTAGTTCGTGTGATTTGTAAGAATCCACGTCATAAACAAAGGCAGAAAAAGAGAACTGCCAACTAAGTAATTAAAATATTAATAGATTTAAGGAATTTGGAATGGCAAGAATTGCAGGCGTAGATTTACCAAATAGCAAAAGAATTGAAATTGCCTTAACTTACATTTATGGAATAGGACTTTCATCATCAAAAAAGATACTGGATGATACTGGCATCAACCCGGACACAAGAGTTAATGATCTTAGTGATGAGGAAATCAATAATTTAAGAAAGTCTATTGAAAATAATTATAAGATCGAGGGAGATTTAAGGACTGAGATTGCAATGAATATTAAGCGCCTGATGGATATAAGGTGTTATAGGGGAATTAGACACAGAAGAGGACTTCCATTAAGGGGGCAAAATACAAAGAACAATGCCAGAACAAGAAAAGGGAATAGAAAACCATTAGTCGGCAGGAAGAAATAGCCAAGGAGGATGGATAGCAGTTGAAGCAAAGAAAAACAAGAAAAAAGGAAAAAAAGAATGTCCCTGTAGGAAAAGCATATATACAGGCCACATATAATAATACAATTATAACAATAACCGACATGAAAGGAGATGTATTATCCTGGGCCTCTGCCGGAGGAGAGGGATTTAGAGGATCCAGAAAATCAACTCCTTTTGCAGCCCAAATTGCTGCAAAGGTTGCAGCTCAAAGGGCGATGGATAACACAGGGCTTAGGATTATTGAGGTGCTGGTTAAGGGTCCTGGAATTGGAAGAGAAGCAGCAATTAGATCTTTGGCGCACTCCGGATTGAATATAACTAAAATTAAGGACGTGACCCGAATACCACATAACGGATGCAGACCATCAAAACGAAGAAGGGTATAGGTGTAAGAGAAAAATGGCAAGAAATTTAGAACCATCATGTAAACAGTGCAGAAGAGAAATGACGCCTTTAATGCTTAAGGGGCAAAGGTGCCTTACTGATAAATGTGCTATTAAAAGAAAGAAAAACACACCTGGCCCGCCTAAAAAAAGACGAACCAAGTCATCAGAATATGGAATACAACTTCGTGAAAAACAAAAAATAAAGAACAGTTATGGTCTTTTTGAGAGGCAATTTCGAAGAGTTTTTGAAGAAGCTTCAAGAATGAGAGGAGTAACAGGCGATAATATGCTTTCACTTCTTGAAAGAAGACTAGATAATGTCATTTATAGAACTGGTTTTGCTTCATCGAGAAAACAGGCCAGACAGTTCATAAATCATAGACATGTTTTAGTTAATAGTAACATTGTTGACATAGCTTCTTATAGGGTGAATGAAAACTCAATAATTCAAATTAGAGATTCCTTTAAAAATAATGTAATGTTAGATGATTCAATAAAGCTCTCGAAGGCTATAAGTTTAATTCCTGAATGGGTGGAAGTAGATTTTGAGAATAAGATAACAAAAATTTTGAGGTTGCCAGCCAGGTCAGATGTGGAAGACATCTACAAAGAACGTCTTGTTGTCGAATTATATTCTAAATAATACGATAAAAAAATCTAAATTCCTGTACTTATTAGTTATATTGTATCCGGTTAATGTTCATGGGAGAAAAAAATGACCTCTAAAAACCTGTTGAAGGGATTTAAAAGGCCAAGTAAAATAATATTTGGAAATGATGAATTAAAAAATGATTATGGCAAATTTATAGCAGAACCCTTTGAAAGGGGTTATGGTTTAACAATTGGAAATTCACTTAGAAGGGTGTTATTATCTTCAATTGAGGGTTCGGCAATAACTGCTATAAAGATTGAAGGTATAACTCATGAGTTCTCATCAATTGATGGTGTTTATGAGGATATTACAAGAATAATTCTTAAGCTAAAGAAACTGCAATTTAGTTATGACGGTGAATTATCCAAGGTGCTTCATATTATTAAAGAAGGGCCTGGAGAGTTGACAGGGCATGACTTTAATGTTGACTCTGATATTGAGGTGATGAATCCGGATTTAGTAATAGCCACGCTAAATGATGAAGGTAAAATTGATATGGAAGTTCAGGTAGAGGTTGGACGTGGTTACATGCCGGCTGAAATAACAAAAGGCAGCACAGAAGTAGTTGGTGTCATCCCTATAGATGCAATTTTTACACCTGTCAAAAAAGTGAATGTAAGGGTTGAAGACACTAGAGTCGGTCAGAGAACCGATTATGATAAACTTATTATCGAGATATGGACAGATGGTTCAATCACGCCTGATGATGCCTTGGCTCATGCCGCAAAAATTATAAAAGATCATATGACTATATTTATCAATTTTGAGGAAGAGTTAGAAGAAGAAAGTGAGATTAGTGATGAAAATATCGAGAGAAGGACAATGTTGTCAAAGTCTGTTGAGGAGCTTGATCTATCTGTACGTTCCTACAATTTGATGAATAGCCTTGAAATTGATGTATTAGAACAACTAGTTCATA
>DAOWOF010000109.1 GCA_030642205.1 Desulfobacteraceae bacterium
ACTATTCCCATATTGCCCGGGACAGGTTCCACAATAACAGCAGCAATTTCAGAGCCAAATTTGTCAAAGGTTTTTTTGACTGCTTCAGGGTCGTTAAAAGGAATGGAAATAGTATCTTTAGCAAGATTTGCGGGTATCCCGGGGCTGCCCGGGATACCAAGAGTGGCGATCCCTGAGCCTGCTGAAATCAGCAGACAGTCGGCATGCCCATGATAACAACCATCAAACTTGATTATTTTATCTCTTCCGGTAAAACCCCTGGCAAGCCGAATAGCACTCATGGCTGCTTCTGTTCCGGAATTTACCATGCGAACCATTTCAATAGACGGGACCATCTCAACAATAGTTCGAGCCATTTCCACTTCCAGTCTTGTTGGGGCACCGTAACTTGTTCCCAAAGGGAGTTTTTTTTCAATTGCGGCGATTACATCATGGTGAGCATGGCCAAGTATCATTGGACCCCAGGAAGAGACATAATCGATGTATTGTTTTCCATCAATATCCCATATAAAACAGTCCTTGGCTTTGGCAATAAAGGGAGGATCGATACCAACTGATTTACCTGCCCGTACAGGACTGTTAACTCCCCCTGGAATATATTGTTTTGCTTCTTGAAAAAGAGCCTTTGAATTGTCATTCATTATAAAAATACTCCATACTGGTTTTCTTGAATTCTTTTTCACTAAAAAGCAGGATATAATCATCTATGCTGACAACCCTGGACATTTTCTCCGCTATCCGGAAACATGCCTCATGGTTGCCGCCATGAACCATAGTAAAAAGATTATAATGCCAGTCTTTTTGAGGCATTCTGTGATAACAATGGGAGACCTCACGAAATTTGCCAAGGGTTTCACCAGTGGTATCAATTTTATCAGGGTTAACATTCCAGGCAACCATGGCATTTGATTTATATCCAGCTTCCTGATGGCGTAAGGTGGCACCAAAACGTCGCATGACACCCTGTTTTTTTAGCGCTTTAACTCTATCCAGGAATTCTTGTTCCGTCAAATCAATTTGTCTTGCCATCACAGCAAAGGGTTTTAGATCCAGAGGTAAGTCACCCTGGATGATGGAAATTATTTTTTTATCTATCTTGTCTATCATTCAACCTCTTCATTGCTGGATGAAAATAATAAGGGACAAGGCCGCTTCCACTTGAAGAAGCGGCCTTTAAAAAACTATTGCAACTATTTATGGAAGTCCAATGATTGTTACATTGGATACTGCCCTGCCTGGCGCGCCCCCACGGTTATGGGACAAACATAGCCTCTGGTCTGTCTTCCATTTTTTCTTCTGACGTTCAGGATAATCAGCTTTTCCCTGAACCTGTTTATAATTTTCATAGGTCTCATGCACTCCACTGGCGCCTGTTGGATGACCAAATGATTTGAGTCCACCACTAATATTTGTAGGGATGATTCCATCCAGATAATAGGCATCCTCGTCTGTTATCTGTTCTTTGTATTTACCTGTCTCGCACAGGCCCAGGCCTTCAGCGGCCAGAACTTCCGAGATAGAAAAACAATCATGCAGTTCAACCAGATCAATTTCCTTCCTCGGATCACTAATGCCTACATCTTTATATGCCATTTTAGCCGCCGCTATATCTTCCTCTGAATAGGTCCAGTCATAATCTGACAGCACCTTACCCATTCCAGGACCGGAACATGCTCCCAGTGACTTTATATTTACATAGTCATCCCTGAAATTTTTGGCATCCTCTGAACGACACATAATAGCTGCCGCAGCCCCATCAGTTACTCCGCAACAATCATAAAGTCCAAGAGGCCAGGCAATCATCGGAGCATTCATCACCTGCTCCACGGTTACCTCTTTGCGTAGATGCGCCTTGGGATTACGGTACCCATAATAATGACTTTTCACCGATATTTTAGCCAGCATCCTTTTTCCTTCTTCAGGAGTAAGTCCATACTTGGCAAAATAAGCCGTGGCTGCCAGTGCGAAACGAGCAGGAGGCGTAGAAGCCGTACCGTAAAGATATGTCGGATGCCATTCGTCAACTCCAACGCCTGCCCCACCGGGACCGGTTCCCAGGCCGCCAAAGCCCGCATCTTTTGTCTTTTCGCAACCTACCACCAACACGAGGTCAAATGCCTTGGCCATCAGGGAATAGGCCGCGTTTCTGACTGCCTCATGCCCTGTTCCTGACGCGTTTTCCACCCTGGCTACAGGGATTGCCCTGAGTTTCAAGGGGGCCACCAAAGTGCCGGCCGCGGTAGATCCTGACTGCGTCCCAATCCAGGCAGCCTGGATATCCTTTGATTCAACTCCTGCGTCTTCATAAGCGTTGTAGGTCGCTTCTATTACCAGATCCTTGAAACCTACATCCCAACGTTCACCAAACTGTGTGCAGCCCATACCAATAAAAGCGACTTTGTCTTTAATGCTTTCTGCCATGCTTTTTCTCCTTATTTTACTCTAATAGGACGAGCCATCCAAGAATAGTTATGAAGCCTTGAACCATCATGGAACTTCCTGAAAGTCAATTCTACTGGCATTCCTATTTTAACTTCATTAGGATCACGGTCTGTCATGGTGCAGATATATCTTCCACCTTTATCAAAATCTACGATAAGATTTACACAAGGAAGATCCTTGACCATTGTCCTTTGATCCAGGGAAAAAGTAGTTACGGTTCCTTTCCAGGAGGATAGATTTATCTCCTCAAAGTCATCTTTTGCCTGACAATGAGCACATACCCTTTGGATAGGATATTGGACTGTTTTACAATTATTACATTTTCCTCCGTAAAAGCTGGTTACCTGCTTTCGCTCTCTCCACATAACCGGCAATGCAGAAACATAAGGTGGACGCCGCTCAAATTCCCATTCCATTATGTCTCTGAAATGGAGGTATCTACCATAATGGGAAAGAGGCATTCTGGATTCAAGATGGCCTTTGATTCCCCTTCGATCACGGATGTTTTCTATCTGTTCTGTTACTTTGAGGCTCATGACGTCAACGCCATCACTGTAATTAACCAACAGTATCCTGTCGCCTGGTTTTGCATCTTCAAGAGCAGCCACTAACATCATGGGGACAAAGGCGCAACCGGTATGCCCGACATTATTAAAAAAAGCAGGCTGCGTCTGGCTTTTATAATCAAAACCCAGGGTCTTGGACATGGCCTGATGCCGACGAACATCAGGGGCAAAAAGTACGAGTTTAGAGAAATCATTTTGAGAAAAATTATGCTGCTTCAAGAATCTGTTCACGGCCTTAGGAACCATTTTTTGGTAGCCTTCAACGAGAATAAATCGATCTTCCCATGTTACAGGATACTTTTCATTCTCGATCCTCCAGGTATCCATAAAATCGCTGTAGACAGCATAGGTAGCCTCAATTTCTACGGCCACATTATCTGTTCCAATCAAAAAGCCTGCGGAGCCATCTCCTAATTGGCCTTCTAATGGAGAGTCAGGAGCAGGCAAGCGGTTGTCAGAGGCAAGAACCAACATCTTGTCTCCGGGGTTGCCTTTAGCCGCATCGGTAGCGGCCTTTAAGGCATTTGTTCCTGATCTAAGTGAATTGGTAAAGTCTGCGGTAAATAATTCTTCCGGCAAATCCAAAGCAGCCGCTACAGTAGTAGCGCATTGCTTTTCTCTATAGGGTGGATTAGTTGAGGCAAAATAGAGGCCGTTGCATTGACGGTCCAAACCTGTCAAGCAATCAACGCCGGCTTCTACTGCCATAGTAATACTGTCTTCGTCCCAATTAGCAATGGCCCGTTCGCCAGGCCCTGCTGGTTTTCCCCAAACCTGACTAAGCAGATCACGGCTCAATCTGTAAATAGGGATATACGCTCCATAAGATATTATGCCTACCATTCAAAACCTCCTTTAAATATTAAGGGTTAATTTTATCTCTTTTCGAAAAAAGATTTTTCAGGTACATAATCGATCGAAGCAATCCATGACGTAGCAACAGTACTCGCTGATAAGGATTATCCTTTTGGTTTTGCACTGATTTTTTTCTTAAAAGTGTTAGATAGAATCATTTTACACCTAAATCAGGGCATCTGAATACCTGCTGAACATTCATGATTTATGTTTATCATCCTGGAACTTTTGCAAACTTTGCCATAACTTCCTTACTTGCTGCTCTGTCTCTTCAACAGAACCTTCATTATTGATTACAAAATCGGCATAACCCTCCTTTTCATCTATAGGCAGCTGGGCCTTTAGGATATTTGTCGCCTCTTCAACAGAAATGCCATCCCGCCGGGCCAGGCGCGCGATCTGCTCCTTCTCCGGGATATACACAACCAGAAGTTTATGAAACTGGTATTGAATGTTTAATTCAATTAAAAGCGGTATTGCTACCTGAATAATGGCCCGTGGATTTTCTGCTGATATCTCCCCAAGCTTTTTTATGAATTCTTCATTGATCCTGGGGTGGATAAAACTTTCAAGTTTTTTACGTTTTTCAATATCTCCAAATACTATCTGGGAAAGTTTTTTACGGTCTAAGGCGTCGTCCTCCTGAAGAATCTGAGCGCCAAAATATGCTACAATCTCATTATGAGCAGGTTTCCCAGGTTCAACCACTTCCCTGGACAAGACATCAAAATCAATAAGAGGCGCTCCCAGTTTAAGAAGCATATTGGTGACAGTAGTCTTTCCGCTGGCAATGCCTCCAGTTACTCCAAGAAGCAAACGATCATCATCTCCGCGGATAAGTTTAAGCTCATCCATACTGCCATAGGACTCTGGAAAGGAATTAATCAGATTCTCTTCAGCGCCAGCATAACTAATGGGGTAACGGATTCCACGGCGGAAAAGGGATTCCATACCGGCCAGGGCATTCTTCATCATATCAGCCGGAACGGCCATGACCAGTTCATCATCCTGGGCATGGCCATAACGTCTTTCCCCATAACAGGGGATAGCGAGAGAAGGCTTATTGGTTAAATAACATCTGGCAATGGCATCGGAACAGGATGATTCTCCAACACAATAAAACTGCATTACCTCATATTTCTCAAATTGCAATGAGTTTATTAGAAGCATAATCTGGGCAGGATTAGCATAAATCAGTACAATATCAGGATCAAAGGGCTTATAGATGAGCGGCGCCATAGCCAGTGCCTCATATTTTCCCAGGGGGAGGCGTGGTATGGCTGCTTCATATTTTTTCCCATCCTCTTTTGTTTTAACCCAGACAATGCTCCTGAAAGTGCCATCTTTATAAAAATCAGGAGTATCAGCCAGGCCTAAAACAGAGGCGCACATAGATCCAAAGAAATCTTCCAGCTCAGCGCCCACGGTCCAATCAAAATTTCGCACCAGAGTAATCATCTGGCAAAGAGTCATTTTATGACTCATTCTGCGCATAAAAGGAATTTCATCAAGTGCTTTATGTGTCGGAAGCATCTTAAAGGCCACAGGAAATGATTTTAACCTCATAAGACGTTCCAATCTCTGTGTCAGTTGTTCCCAGTCTGGTTGCTTATTCATTTTTTATCTCCTTATTGCCCAATCCTTTTACGAAATTGGAGAGGAACATATGCCCCGCCCTTGAGGGCCTTGACCAGATCCTTTTCATTATTAATAGTATCCCTGAATCTGGTGACAAATACCCCCACTTCATGGACTTCATGCGCATCACT
This sequence comes from Desulfobacteraceae bacterium, assembly GCA_030642205.1. Classification (GTDB taxonomy): domain Bacteria; phylum Desulfobacterota; class DSM-4660; order Desulfatiglandales; family Desulfatiglandaceae; genus DAOWOF01. The sequence goes on from DAOWOF010000109.1 coordinate 5,633, forward strand.
CCCGCCAGTGGCAGGAAGTTTCAGGTTTTTGGCCACATCTGCCGCGAGACTATTTTCCTTATCTGTCACTTTGCCATTCATCGTTTCAACTCCATCAACAAATTGAAACAAAGACCTTTCGCCTGCCTTCTCGGCAGTCAGGCCAAGCTGGTCAGCGCCAAAAGCTAAAAAGCCCCGAAAAGGATGAGCGACAATCATAAATCCTTCTTCCCTGATGACCTCCTCTCTGAGATCCTGTAATTTGATAATGCCTTTAATATCACGTTCCAGACCAAAGACAAGTATATCGCCCTGATCAGTAGTAATTTCATTTCCACGGAGGATCAGGAATTGATGAGTCTGCCTCAGGTCTTCAACAATATCTCTGCTCCAGACATAATTATGATCAGTCAGGCAAATGCCATCCAGTCCTGCTCTTTTGGCCTCTTCAATGATATCTTTCAAAGGGGCTGAACTGCAAGGGGAGGCTGGAGCCGTATGCACATGCAGATCAATAAGCATCCCGCCTGAAAATTCCGTTAACTTATTTTCTGCGCTTTTTTTCGGATCTTTTCCTGAAGAAGGAATAAGGGTTTGAAGAGGAGCAGGCGAGGAGAGGTTCGCGGGTATTTCCCCATTTAGAAACTGTTCCAGAGTCAATTTCGGAGACTCGGATCTTGCATCCTCCCATCTGGCAACGATTGCGGCTTCTTCTACAGCGGCACAGCATTCCAGGAGGATATTCGCGTAATGCCGACAGGCCTTTCTACCAATAATACGATGTACTTGTTGTGCGAATCCCTCCTTAATTCGCATCCCCACTGCTTCCTGCAGAAAATTATCAGCCCTGGGACATTGAGACGTGGTCCAGCGCACCCAGTGTCCCTGGATTGTCAGGATTTCAAGATCTGAGATACTAATGGTAAAATTAATCCGCAAACTATATATATCATCATCAAGAATACCATGAACCGCGAAAACATCATCTGCCTTTCTTACAATGCTGACCAATTTGTTTCGGCTAAATTTATTCATTATAATCAGTCCCTTACTAAAGATAAGTAAAATATAAATATAATTATTCAGCTAATATCCACCGCAGCGCTAATCTGATTAAACCATGGAAAACTCAGAGGTTGTAAAGAAAGAACCTGTTAAATCTAAGCATCTAATGATACGCCAGGGAATTCTATAAAATGGGCTCAGCCCTGATGATTTTTTTCTTAACGATCTCTAAGGTTCAAACAGTTGCAAAGTTTAATCAGATTAGCGCTACGTGTCTGAAATCAGCATCCTTGAAATAGCTGAATAGTTGTAATATTTTATAAAAAAATATCCTCATGGAGGATTAATTCCTTCCACAATAGCACTGCCTGGAGCAAAAGCGGCACAACGATTATAGAGCCTTATATTTTTCTTGACCATTCGGGAATAATATTCATTGGTACCTGCTTCGTTTGGCGGAACTTTTTGCAAAGTCTCTTTTGTAAAAGAGAGGATAATGGCATGACAACATTCTTCAACCATAAAGGGAAGTTGCTTGCAATTAGTCGCATCTCCCACAAGACCCTTTATAATCTTAAGCATCCCCGATCCTATTCTTATGCCAACTGCTTTTTTGAGATAAGCAGCTGGTAGCAGGCATTCCTTGATATGGGAACGCTTAACCTCTCCTTTTATATCTATGATTTCAAGGTCCGGAAGTTTGACTATTATTTCAACTATGGCCTCTGTGAGAGTATCTGTAAGATGGCAAGTGGATTTAATCGTATAATCATCCACTTGTTGGACATTTGTAGATCTATTTCTTGAAAAATAAAGTATATCAGGCATGACTCAAGCTCCTTATACATAACCCTGCAACGATACTTGAATTTTCAATACACAATATATCGTATATCATTTTTAG
>DAOWOF010000030.1 GCA_030642205.1 Desulfobacteraceae bacterium
AATCCCGAAGGAGTTGAGACAAGGATAATTACCTATAGTGGCAGAGACAGTGACACCATGCCACCGGTTTGGGTGGCAATCAATCCGGATCATGGGGTTCTGATAGGGGCATGTATTGTATCAGCCGCTACGGCCACTGAAGAAGGGGCTACAGGCGTGAAGCGTGCCCCATGGGCAAATGCCCCTTTTATCCCTGGCGCCCTGGGAGACTATATGGACGCCCAGTTTATTTTTTTTAACAGTAATAAAATTGCCAGTGATAAGCAGCCGGTAATGGCTGGATTGAATTATTTCCTGACTAAGGAGGCCAGGGGGGGAAGCTCAAAAAAACTTTTAGGTGAAAAAAAAGATGTCAAGGTTTGGCTTTCATGGCTGGAAAGAAAGACTCGTAACGAAATCAAAGTGATAAAAACTCCTATTGGCTATATCCCTGAATATGAAGACTTGAAATCTTTATTTAAAGATATCATAGACAAGGAATATCCCCCGGAATTATATGAAAAACAGTTTTCCTTGTATCTTGATAATATAATCGCCAGGATTGATCTGCAGATAAAGGCATATGGAAAGGAAAAGAATATTCCTGAAAGGTTATTTACGGTACTTGAGGAGCAAAAGAAAGGACTCTTTAAATTAAAGGATCAGTATGGACCAATTATCTCTCCTTCTGAATTGCGGGAAGAATCAATTTAAAGCCTGATATGTTCAGGGTATCCAGGCCTTTTTAAAAGGCCTGGTCCTGGTGGACATGGCTAAGTGTTTTCTTTTGTACAAACACCGCAGCGATAGCATTGCCCTACATTGCATACTTCTGATTGCGTCGCTTTCATAGCTTGCCTGTACTCATGCAGTAAATGTCTTTTATCGATCCTGTTATCAATGAAATCCCAGGGCAGGATTTCATCAGGACTCTTTTTTCGGTAAACAAAAAAATCCGGTTTAAGATCCGAAAGTCTGAATGCCTTTTTCCAGTTTCCTCCGGCCTCATGGGCCATAAGAAGGATAGAGGCAACTCGTCTGTCTCCCAATGACAGCAATGCCTGTATATAGGCCCATTTAGGCGCATCAAAGGTAATTTTCAGCCCTCCAATCCCGGCTAATGCCTTTTTCAGCATTTTTTGTTTTTCTTTTAGAGATGAAATATCCTCCATGGGATGCCACTGAAATGGCGTAAATGGTTTTGGAACAAAACAGTTGATGCTCAGCTTTATTTGACCAATCGTACCTCTGGAAGCCGACATCTTGATCATTCGTTCCCTGATTCCTTTGACAAGATCTGCCATCTGGATCAGATCCTCTTTGGTTTCCGAGGGCAGACCTATCAAAAAATATAGTTTGATCGAAAAATTGGAAGTATGGGCAATCATGGAGACGGCATCCATTATCTGCTTTTCAGTGAGATGTTTATTAATTACTCTACGTAATCTTTCTGATCCTGCTTCCGGCGCAATAGTGACTGTTTTTTGCCCTGCCTTCCGGATATGATCGAGCAGGCCAGGGGTGAGTTTGTCCGCTCTCAGGGAGGAGAGAGAAAAGGTATGACCCTTTTCAAGGATCATGGATGTCAGTTCTTCAAGATCCGGAATGTCTGAGATCGCGGAAGCCATAAGTCCTACTTCATGATGTGATGCCATGGCCTTATTTAATGCTTCCAGGGTGCGGGATTTGCTATATATGCGGGGTGGCCGGTAGATATAACCGGCAGCACAAAAGCGGCATGATCGACCGCAGCCCCTGCCCAGTTCTATCAGTAGCTTTTCGCCAAAAAGGGTATCCGGAGTTCTTATTATGGATGTTCTCACCTGTCCTGTTAAAGCTTTCCGTGGGACATTGATCTTTTTTGGCAGATTATTTTCAATTGGTTCAAAAGAATTAAGACAGCCATCCCTGGAATAACCTGATTGAAAAAGTGATGGGGCATAAAGGCTGTCCAGAGATCCGGACATGGTTTTTATTAATTTTGTCTTTGGTGATGAATCTTTTTTCAGGGAAATAAAAAGGTCTAAAAAAATATTAATGTTTGATTCTGCCTCACCCAGCAAGAAAAAATCAAAAAATGGAGATAATGGCTCAGGGTTTAAAAAGGTTGTTACGCCACCAGCCATAACAAAGGGATCATCTTCTGATCTTTGGAATGCGAATAGAGGCAACCTGCCCATTTCCAGAATCTTCAGGATGTTCAGGTAGTCATTTTCAAAAGAGATAGAAAATGCTACCAAGTCAAAATTGCTTAAAGGCGATTGTGATTCCAGTGACAGGAGAGGCTTTCCGGAAAGAAGATAGATCCGCATTTCCTGATCATCTGGCAGAAAAATACGTTCGGCTACCACATCTGTTCGCTGATTAAAAAGTTGATATAGACTCTGAAATCCCAGATTAGTCATCCCCATATTGTAATGGTTAGGATAAACCAGGGCTATTCTGGTTCTTGCGCCCCAATCCTTTTTGATATATCCTTTCTCCCTGGATAATCTGGTTCGATACAGGGTAATTATATCTTTGGGTGGCGGGTTAACCTTGTAATTTGACATGAATATCCAAACCAACTTCGACTTTATTAATCACTGATGTTTTACGCATTATAAAAGGGGGCCCCATAGCCTGAGCGCTACATTTATCTCTTTTGATAGTATTGGATAAATTTGCTTATTGCCGCGGCAGCGCGGCTGAAAGAGGAGAATACAGCCATCCCTGCCTTATTTAACCTTTTCCGTACCTTGTAAAATTCAATAGTTCCTTTCAAAGTTCCATAGGTCTGGAGCACAATGACAATCGGCTTGTTTATAGTCCTGGAAGATTCCATGAGGCTGTCTACAATATTGTCCAGAATACTATTTCCCTGCCATTGGGAAGTCATTTCTATTATGGCATGGACAATCAATATATCTATTTTATTATAACCGGCTACCAGTTTGGTGGTCAGGGTAAAATTTTCCTTATTCCATATTTCAATTGTGTCCACCGGGTTTTTTAATCCGCAGCCTGCAGTAGCTGTAAATTCCTTGAGCCTGGCAATTAATTCATCAGGCAGTGGCGGAACAGTGAGCCCGTTTCTTTCACAGGCATCAGCTGCTTCTACACTGACACCACCGCCCAGGGCTATAATACCGATATTTCCACGCTTAATGGGTGGAAAATACACATGGGGGAGAAGCGCGTCTATTAGTTCTTCAATATTATTGAGGGAAATTACACCCATTTGACGAAAAAGGCCATCCCAGATTTTACTCTGGCCTGCCAAAGAGCCTGTATGTGAGCTTGCAGCCCTGGTGCCTGCGGCTGTATAGCCTCCTTTAAGTATCAATAGCGGCTTTGAGGAGGCTGCTTTTTTGATGGCATCAAGAAAGCGGTCCCCATGTTTTACACCTTCAATATATGCGCTGATTATTTCTGTATCAGGATCATCGGCAAAATAATCGAGATAATCTGCTTCATTTAGATCACAGGCATTTCCAAAGCTTATTACCTTACTGAAACGAATACCATTCAAAGATCCTCTGCTAATCAGATCCCAGGCATGACCGCCACTTTGGGCCAGACAGCTAACATGCCCTCCGGGAATGGAAAAGGGGGCCTGTCCAATGCCCATACCCCAATTGGGATGATGTAATCCCAAACAATTTGGACCAATGATACGAATACCAGCTTGCCTGGCGATATGGAGCAACTTGTCTTCAACTTCTTTGCCCTTTTTCTCTCCGGTTTCGCTGAATCCGGCAGTAAAGAGATGGATTGTCCTGGTGCCCTTTGTCCTGCAGTCAGAGATCAATTGCATTGCAGCTTTTGCATCCACGCATGAGATAATATATTCTGCTGATCCGGGAATATCTTTTATACTGGAGTAGGCCTTAATCCCCAGGACTTCCCCTCCTTTAGGATTTATAGGATAGATTGGACCTTTAAAATTCATGACCTGCAAGGCTTTAAGATAATCGAAACCCTTGGAAGCAGGGTTGTTGGAAGCCCCTGCTATAGCAATGGACCTGGGATGAAATATATAATCAAGGGTTGGCTTATTAGAATCAGGCTTGTCTTTATTTTTTGTATACATGTTAGCTCTACCTATTTTTTAATCCTGGTCTTATGATATTTTAAGGAGTGCTTTATGGCCTGAAGTGCCCTTTCAATTGTGGGGAATACCGGGATCTGTTTATCAAGCAGTTGCTTTTGAAATATTTTCCTCTGATCGTCCAGCAAGGTATAAGGGAGAATCAAGGCAAATGGTTTATGCAGGGTCAGCAATGCATCAGAAATAGCTTGTAAAATAAGTGTGTCCTTATTGGGGATGATTTCTTTAAACCTTATCAGATGCTCCACGGAAACATGCATTATAATAATATCGAGTCCGTCATCCTGATCGAGTAATTGAAAGACGTTCTTAAAATTATCCGTGTAAAAAAACGCGGCAGCCATATCAACCGGGTTTTGAATACCTGTGCCTGGGTCATTGAGGAGTTTGGAAAGCTCTTTTTTTATATGTTCCTGAAAAGGAGGCATTGAAAAACCCATCCGGATTGACAGATCCGCAAGGTTTACTGCTGAACCGCCTGAGATTGAAATAAGTCCCAAATTCCTGCCACGGGGAGGTTTGACAGTCATCAAAGCAAGGGTTGTGTCAACCAATTCTTCTAATGAAAAGACCTGGATTGCTCCGGATTGATCAATGGCCGCACTCCAGGTGGCTGGAGTTCCGGCAAGCGCTCCAGTATGTGAAATTACAGCACGGTTCCCAGCCTCGCTGATTCCTCCTTTAAGTATGATTACAGGTTTTTTGGCGCTGGCCATTTTCAGGGTATGAAAAAGTTTATGCCCGTTTTTGGTTCCTTCCAGATAGAACATTATAATCGAGGTTTGATTATCCTGTGCCAGGTAGGCCAGAAGTTCCGTGGCTTGCAGATCACTTTCATTACCATAGCTGATAGCCTTGCTGAAATAAATATTTCTCTCAGTGGCAGACAGTATGCTGGTTATGGCAATTCCACCGCTCTGTGAGAGAATGGCTACGGTACCTGCTTTTTGGGGAAGATCATCTCTAAAAGATAAGCCTGTGGATGGGCAATAAATTCCCAAACAATTTGGCCCAATAATTCGTAAGTGACTTTTCCTGGCTATCGTAGCAAGTTGTTTTTCAAGTTGAAGTCCTTTGCTTGTTCCTGACTCACTAAATCCTGAAGCATAAATAGCTACTGAGTTAACTCCCTTTTGAACACATTGCTCTATAATCATCGGTAAATATTTGGCAGGAATACAAACTATTACATGGTCCAATGGCCCTGGGATATCGGTTATTTTACGGTAACCTGAACAATTCAGGCAGCTTTCTGCCACAGGATTAACAGCATAGAGTTTACCTTTAAAACCCATTTTTAAAAAGGCATTTAAAAACCTGCTGCCGAATTTCATCCTGTTTCCGGAGGCGCCTATAACAGCCAGAGAACATGGGTTGAAAATCTTGTCTAAATCACTCATTGTCGTTTTCCATGTGATATTAAAGCAATTTCAGCGATTTTCCATGGAGATGGAAATAGGTTATTTATTGAATACTCGTGCCGGGTCAGAAAAATATTCCCTGGTGCTTTTTAAAACAACAGGCCATAATAAAATAAGACCGATCAGGTTTGGACAGGCCATCAGGGCATTTCCGATGTCTGAGATAGTCCATACCAAATCAATATGAAAAATGGCTCCAATCGGCAAGATAAGACAATAAACAATACGATAAGGCATGACCATCTTTTCTCCAAAAAGATAGTCAATACAGCGGTCTCCATAGTATGACCAACTAATTGCGGTTGAAAAGGCAAAAAATATTATGGAAATGGCCACGATATATCCGCCAAATCCTGGAATTCCTGTATCAAAACTCCTGGCTGTAAGATTGGCTCCGGATAATCCGAGTTTATAGGCACCAGTAAGGATGATCACCAAAGCTGTCATAGTGCAGATAAGTATAGTGTCAATTAAGGGGCCAAGCATTGCTACCAGACCTTCTCGTACAGGCTCTTTAGTCTTTGCCGCTCCATGGGCTATTGGCGCGCTGCCGAGGCCGGCTTCATTGGAGAATAGACCTCTCGCTATACCAAATCGCAGGGCCTGAGACACAGCGGCACCGGTAAAGCCTCCTGTGGCGGCAATTTCTGAAAAGGCACCCTGAAAAATGATTCCCAAAGCATGTGGAACGCTGCCAATATTGTCAATGATAATAATAAGAGCGCCTGTGATATAGAAGATCACCATGATCGGCACAAGCTTGCTTGCCACTTGCCCTATCCGTTTTATACCTCCTACTATAACAAAAAAGACCAGGATTCCTATGGACAGGCCAGTCACTATTTTTGGGATGCCAAAGTAGGCGAGCATCGGTTCTGCCACTGAATTGGCCTGTGTCATATTGCCTATGCCAAAGGAAGCAATTACGGCAAAGATGGCAAAAAGGATCCCCAGATATCTTTGCCCCAAACCGTGTTCAAGGTAATACATGGGTCCCGCCCCAACGGCGCCATTTTCATGGATTATTCTGTATTTCAGGGAGAGTAAACATTCAGCATATTTAAGGGCCATGCCAAAAATAGCAGTAATCCACATCCAAAATATAGCCCCGGGTCCACCAAGGGCAATAGCCGTGGCAACTCCGGCGATATTTCCGGTTCCTATAGTGGCAGAAAGGGCAGCGCTCAGGGCCTGAAAATGGGTGATCTCTCCTGCGTCATCAGGATTGTCAAAGTGGCCTGAGAGTAATTTTAATGAATAGAAAATCTTGCGTATTTGAATCCCACGCAGGATGATTGATAAGAAGATGCCGCTACCCATAAGGAGTATAATGGTAACAGGGCCCCAGACTATGCTGTTAATGGAATTAAGGAGAGGCTGCATTGTAGATCCGTATGTAGCGCCCGAATGAGAACTGTTTTTTCGAAGTCTGCGCTTATCTTGCCAATCGCTGCGTCAGATAAAAATTTTAATCCTCAAAATACCCAATGTATTTCCGGACAACTCCTGATCTATGCGAATGAGAATCTGCCGGTGTGCGAGTATGCAAAATAGTTTTATTCCAAAACAAAAAAAAATTCAAGCCTTGAAATTGCCAATAGGATTTAAGGGTATTTTATTGTCGATACTTTATAAGCTTAGCTTTAAGGTGGCCATCAAACAAATTTAGCAATTTACAGTTTTATTTTTCAGTGTTATTTATCTTGTCTGATAACCTTGCAAAAGTCGCTCTGTGTCTTTTTGCAAGGGGGGAGGCCTCCCAATTTTTCACCATTTGAAATAAATTTAAATGGCTCTACGCGCCAGAGGCCGTAGTTTATCTGTGCATGGAGCATGCAGACATATTCTTTTGGCCTGTTCCTGGTTCTTTACGAGCTCATCCTGTTTGCTAAATCCTGCCCGAATGAGAACTGTTTTTTCGAAGTCTGGTTTTCGTTCAGACATTAAATAAATGCAGTTTTACGAGGCTTTGAAATTATGGAGATTAAATATTCTAAAGAGGAACTGGCAATTAAAGAACAGGTGAAAAAATTTGTTAAGAATGATCTGATGCCCAATGCCAGAAAAATAAATGATACAGGAGTTCTATCTGATAAATTAAAGAAAAAATTCATTGATATGGGGATTTTGAAATTAATTTTTCCTATAAAATACGGTGGAGTAGAAGGATCATTTACAGGCTTTATTCTTTCTCTTCTGGAATTATCCCATGCGACTTTGGTGCCATCCTGGATGTTGGTTGAAAATTTAATGCTTTCTTATCCTGTCTTGCATTTTGGTTCCGAATTTTTAAAAAAGACATATTTGCCTGACTTGATAAGCCTTAAAACAATAGGCGCGCTGGCCTTTACTGAAAGTGATACAGGCTCTGATCCAACTCAGTTGCGGACAATTGCCAAAAAAATTGATGGGGGTTGGCTGATTAATGGCTCCAAACGTTTTATCACAAATTCAAAGATATGTAATCATATGATCCTGTTTGCCAGAAACGAGGATGCGGTCACCGCCTTTTTAGTCCACTCTGAGGATAAAGGCTACAGGCCTGGCAAGCGCGAAAAATTTATACATATTAAATCATTTGATAATGGAGATGTGTCTTTTGAGAACTATCTGGCCCAGGATGATCATGTAATAGGCAAGGTGGGCGAGGGCTTTTCTATTCTTTTACAGACTGAAGCGCTTTCAAAGATTGCTTTTTGTGCTTTTTATGTCGGGATGGCTGAAAGGGCGCTTGACTTATCCATACATTATGCCAAAACCCGAACACATCGTGATCAATCAATTGGCCAGAAATTCCAGATGATACAGGTGAAGTTGGCTGAAATGGCTGCCAGACTCGAAGGAATGAAGGCCTATTTAATGCATACGTCTTCCCGAGTGGACCAGGGCGAAGATATTTTTTTAAACTCGGCTGCCTTAAAAATATTAGTTTCCCGAGATATCAAATGGATCACTGCCGCCGCCATGGAAATTCATGGAGCTTATGGACTTAGTCAGGAATATGATATCTCAAGGCTTTTTCAGGCCTCTATCAGTGCCCAGGTAATTATGGGCAATATTGATATTCAAAGAGTTATCCTGGCAAAAGGGATACTTGGGAAAGAACATCTTCTTTGAAATAGAAAGAGGGTCTTCCCCGCTTTTTACGCTTATGCTATTTATGTATAATTTGGCGATAATTCTCTTTTTTTCTCCTCTTTATAAGACCGCACAAGCAATATTGGATGATTAGCGCCGCGTAGCACCTTTTCTGCGACACTTCCGTAAACCCATCGTTTTAAGCCTGAATGTCCATGGGTTGCCATAACGATAATGCCAATATCATGCTTTTCTGCATAATCTATAATTATTTCCGGAGCATGGCCTGTTTCAATTACACAATTTATTTTTATGGATTTATTTTCAACTCCATCCCGGATAGAATGCAAATATTTTAACCAATGTCTTTTATATCTATCCAGTTGTTCATCGATATAAATCATACTATGATTGTCTAATTTAATAACATCTTCTATTGGTTCTATTACTTTTAAGAGAGATATCTCAGCCCCGCTTAGTGTTGCAAGTGTTAATGCCTCCCCCAAAGAAACTTCGGATAATTTTGAACCATCAAGGGGGACAAGGATATGTTGATAGGTTTTTTTCATGTTATTGCTCCATGAATTAGGATAATTTTATTATTTGACAAGCTATAAAACTTCCTTTCGACATCCTGAATTACATTTATTCTCTAGATAAAATTAGGCTGAATATTTATATTTGTCAACTCATAGTTCTAAAATTGCTATAAACTTTTGATGGGCGTTTTATATCACCTGGATTCCAGGTTTTTACCAAAATGGCGTCTTTTTATATACCTTGGAAGATTATAAATTGAGTTTGTTTTGGTAAAAAATAGCTAAAATATAGTGCGAACCTTTTAAAAAAGCTCATGCGTCAGGGCTGGTTCTAAAAAGGCAGGATGGATATTTCTATTTATTAGGACTATACTGGATAGGGTCAATTATCGCCGGGAGTTGGAACATCTAATCATCATTGTTTTTAAGGATTACTTATGTTATGAGAATTTAACATATAATGGCATAATAAAAAAATATAATGCTTCATTTAACCATTTCAATTACCATTCCTTAAAAACATATTCAAATGTAATGTTTGGAACTTTTATGAGGCCAACATAAACAGATTTTAAGTGATGCGTGTAAAGAAGGAGAATTTGATGGAAGCCGAGGTTACCCAGGTTGAGAGCAACCAACTGAAACAAAAACCCACTGATGAATCACAACTGGGATTCGGTGATATATTTACAGACCATATGTTTCTTGCTAATTATGAGGATGGCAAAGGTTGGATTAATCCCCGGATTGTACCTTATGGCGACCTCAGTATTGATCCTGCTGCCATGTCAATTCATTATGGTCAGGAAATCTTTGAGGGTCTCAAGGCTTATCGTGGCAAAGATGGCGGGATTTACTTGTTCAGGCCCAAAGATAATTTCAGGAGATTTAATATTTCCGCAAGAAGAATGTGCATGGCGGAACTGGATGTTGATCAGGCTGTAAACTGGATGAAGCAGCTAATCTTGCTGGAGAAGGCATGGATACCAAAAAGTGAAGGGACTTCTCTTTATATTCGTCCTACCATGATTGCTACTGAGCCGCATCTTGGAGTGCGTCCTTCCCGGACTTATTCGTTTTTTATTATCATTGGGCCTGTAGGAGCCTATTATAAGGAAGGCCTTGATCCTGTAAAAATCTATGTTGAAGATTTTTATGTCAGGGCCTCAGTTGGCGGCACAGGCGAGGTAAAGACTGCGGGTAATTATGCTGCCAGTCTTCTGGCTGCCGAAAAGGCCAAGGAAAAAGGCTTTACCCAGGTATTATGGCTGGATGCCAAACATCTTAAATATATAGAGGAAGTTGGCACTATGAACATCTTCTTTGTTATTGGAGATGAGGTTATAACAGCTCCTCTCTCAGGCAGTATCCTGTCCGGAATTACGAGAGACTCAGTAATTCAGATCGTCAGGGATTGGGGAATCAAGGTCTCTGAACGCTCTCTTACTATTGATGAGGTTATTAATGCAGCCCAGGATGGGACCCTAAAAGAGGCATTTGGAACCGGTACTGCCGCAGTTATTTCTCCTGTTGGGCAGATAACCTATAAAGGAAAAGACCATGTCGTGGCAGGAAGGCAAATGGGCGAGCTTTCTCAACGCTTATATGACGAGATTGTAGGAATCCAATATGGTCAAAGGCCTGATAAGAGAGGTTGGGTTAAAAGGATTGATTAATTAATGGCTGTTAGTTAAACAGAGCTAGATAAGGATCTGGTATGATACCGACCATTGAATGGAAAAATGATACAGTTCGTATGATAGACCAAAGAAAGATTCCTGCTGTTATAGAATGGTATGTCTGCCGAAGCTGTGAGGATGTTATTAAAGGGATCAAATCAATGGTAATCAGGGGGGCTCCGGCCATTGGCGTTGCTGCGGGCATGGGATTGGCGCTGGGAGCTCTTTCTATCATGGAGACAAGCTATGGTTCCTTTTTAAGGGCATTCCGGGATTTGGCTGATGAAATGCTTTTGGCACGGCCTACTGCTGTTAATCTGAAGTGGGCTGTTACAAGGATGATTTGTTTGGTTGAAGAGATGAAGGAGCTAGGGGTTGACCAAATAAAGTTACGCCTTAAAAATGAGTCCCTTAAAATACTGGAAGAGGATATTGCAATTAATCGTCAAATGGGACAAATCGGACAAGAACTGATCCCTGAAAAAGCGGCAATCCTTACTCATTGCAATGCGGGCTCACTTGCCACCGGCGGCTATGGAACAGCCTTGGGAGTAATCAGGGCTGCCCATGAAAACCAAAAACATATTAAGGTAATTGCGGATGAGACTCGTCCCTGGCTGCAGGGCCTCAGATTAACGGCCTTTGAATTAATGGAAGACAGCATTCCGGTTACTGTTATTGCTGATAATGCAGCAGGTTTATTGATGCGCCGGAAAAAAATTGACCTTGTCATAACCGGAGCGGATCGGATTGCGGCAAATGGAGATGTAGCCAATAAAATTGGCACTTATCAGGTAGCTGTGCTGGCCAAGGCCAATAATATTCCATTTTATGTGGCCGCTCCTGTGTCTACTATTGATCCCTCCCTTGAAAACGGGGATTTGATTCCACTGGAAGAACGGGAGGCGAAAGAAATATATCAATTAGAAGGGATTGAACTTGGCCCAGTGGGAGTCAATGCCCTTAATCCTGCCTTTGATATTACACCTCATGAATATATATCTGCTATTATAACCGAAAAGGGAATAATCAGGCATCCTTTTAATGAAGGTATATCCAGGTTGTTTTAAACTTACAATTAAAGGATAATATGAGCATATTAATACAGGGAAAAGAGGCATTAACTCTGATCCAGAGTCTTAAAGCAGATAAGGCATTCATTCATATGACTCTTTTGGGGGCTGACTTTATATGGACAACCATACTCGTTGATATTAAAAAAAAAGGGGGGAAAAAATTTATCCTTCTTGATTGTCCCAATGCATTTGAGGAATCTATATCCGGACTTGATCAATGGCAGCTCTTGATTGAGTTTCATGATAAAAACAAGATTCCATACGAGTTTAAGGCTCTGGGAGAAAAAATCTCAGGCAAAGAAATATGGTTAAGATTGCCAAAGGAAATAAGCCGATTGCAACGGCGTAAAAATTTCAGGCTTGACTCGCCCCTTGGATCATTTTTAATCCTGAATCTGGATACAGGACAATATAGACTGGATGTTTACAATATTAGTGAAGGAGGAAGCCTTATTACGGTTGCGCAGGATATTGAAGATACCTCAATTTTTAGTATAGGTCAGAAATTAACCGATCTTATTATGGAGATCCCTTTTAAATCTCAACATTGGAAGATCTTTATCAAAGAGGCAAAGGTAAGGAGGATTGAAAAGCAAAAGGGAGATGGCCCTTGTCGTTATGGGATTGAGTTTGTCAAGCTAGGTCCCGGGATGAAAGCAGTTCTTAAGAAATTGATTTATGATGTACAGCGGCAAATGTTAAAAAGGAGAGTCGGGATGGATATTTAGAGTCCCTGCTCAATGTGGAACGAGTAGATGGCGCTCCAGGGAGTTGTCCTGTACTAACTTGGCATTTTTGAATGGGCCCTTATTGCTGTTTTCAGGGGTTTATGTTATTTAAGATCATTCCCTTAATAGGTCAAAAATAAAGGAGTAAAACATATAATGTCCCAATCAAGACCAGATTCAAGCTTCAGAGGCGCTTCCAAATATGTATTGGATGAAGAGCTTGCCAAAATTGTAAATATATCCATGGCCATGGAAATGCCTCTTCTTCTAAAGGGTGAGCCGGGTACAGGAAAGACCATGCTGGCTTATGCTATTGCAGAGGCCCTTAACATGAGACTCATTGTCTTAAATGTTAAATCGAATATGAAATTGGTAGAAGCCCTTTATCAATATGATACTCTTACCCGTTTGAACGACAGTCGTTTTGGCGATTCCAAACGTGATGTAAGCAATATCGAGGAATATATCAAAATGGGAAAGATAGGACAAGGCTTTGTCGCCTCTGAAAAGGTTGCCCTTTTAATTGATGAAATTGATAAGGCTGATACCGATTTTCAAGATGATATGCTGGATGTGCTTGATCAAATGCAATTTGATATTATAGAGATAGACAAGATTATCACCGCTCGCAAACGGCCTGTAATCATAATCACTTCCAATGCAAAAAAAGATCTCTCGGATCCCTTTCTTGGGCGCTGCAATTTTCATCATATTGCCTTTCCTGATCAGGACCTGATGAGAGATATAATCCATATTCATTTCCCTGATATCAGCAAAGAATTGATGCAGAATGCTATTAGATCTTTTTATAAAATGCGGGATTTCAGGGGTATTGAGAAAAAGCCCGCCACAAGGGAATTAATAAATTGGATCAGGGCTCTCAAGGCAGATTCTGATTTTCGGGTAAAGGATCTGGTCAAGGGAGATATCCCCTATCTGGGAGTCTTATTCAAAAAAAGCCCTGATTATTCACTGGCCAGGAATTTAAACTTGCGTATGAGACTATAGGGCGAGTTAGAGGCATATCAATGTTTACTGATTTTTTTTACCTCCTTAAAAGAATTAATATCCCCGTATCTCCCACTTCATTTTTGAGGTTGCAAAAGGCCTTGAACATGGGACTGATAACTTCCCTTGACGATTTTTATACCTCAGCTCGTGCGATCCTGATCAAGAGTGAGAGATATTTTGATCTCTATGATCAGGCATTTGCCCATCATTTTAAAGGAGCTGATCTTTCTGAGCCTAATAAGTTTGAATTATCTGAAGTGGCGCGCGCCATGTTGGATGACTGGCTTAAAGACCCCAAAGGTCTGAGTGAACTCCTGGGGATTGACGAAGAGGGACTTAAGAAACTCACTCCGGACGAATTGCTTCAATATTTCATGGACCGTCTTAAAGAGCAGACGGAAGAGCATCATGGGGGCAACAAATGGATTGGTACCGGAGGCACATCACCGGTAGGTCATTCGGGATATCATCCAGGTGGCATGAGGGTAGGAGGCGTTTCCAGAAATAAATCCGCAGTCAAGGTCGCTATGGATCGAAGATACAAGGACTATGCCCAGGATGGCCCTCTGACCCAGGCTCAAATTGGAGAGGCCTTAAAACGTTTACGCAACATGGTTCCCTCCGGACCAAAGGATGTGGTCAATATTGATGAGACTATCCGCCAGACTATCAAAAATGCTGGTGAGATATTTATCTCATTTGATCGCAGGCTTAAGGATCGTTTAAAGGTGATTTTAGCTATTGACAATGGCGGCTGGTCCATGGACCCATATATTGATATCGTCCAGACCATATTTAGTTATTGCAGGAACCAATTTAAGGAATTGAATATTTATTTTTTTCATAACACTATTTATGATAAGCTATGGGAAGAGCCATCTCGAATGAAAAAGCCCTTGCGCGTTGAAGACCTTGCACGTCTGGATACTGAAACACGTTTCATAATTGTGGGTGATGCCAGCATGGCTCCTTATGAGTTGATGGCCACTGACGGATCCATCCATATTGAAGAAAGGTCAGGAAAACCAAGTTATGAGCAGCTTAAATTTATTGCTGAAACCTTTTCTCACTCAATTTGGTTAAATCCCAAAATGGCTAATCAGTGGCCTCTTACGCGTAGCATAAATCTTATTAACGAGATCTTTCCCATGTTTGAATTGTCTCTTGATGGATTGGAAAATGGAACAACCTATCTGATGCAAAAGAACTGATATCTATCTTCCATAAAAGATTATTTCTCTTCCATATTTTGATAAGCTCGTAAAAAGTCATTGCGTCTTTTTACTCGTCGGGGAAGGCTGCCTTATTTTCATGCTTTGTTGTGT
>DAOWOF010000016.1 GCA_030642205.1 Desulfobacteraceae bacterium
AGCCTGTATTATCCCGGAACTGAAAAAATAATGATGAATTTATTTTAAAAGAACGGGAGGATTATTTATCCCCTTCCGTTCTTTTTTTTGTAATTTGTTGAACAGCCTGTTTTTTTTATTCAAAGAGGTTTTTTATGTATAAAAGTCCTGTCTTGATTGGAGCAGCCTTCATAATTATTATAATTGCCAGCGCCGTGTTTTTGATGATCAGAGGAGATAAGCCGGATAAGCCTGTATCAGCGCATACAGGGAATCAGCCTGAATCGACAAATATTTCCCAAAAGAATGAAACACATAACTTTCCTGAACTACAGAAGAACAACAGTGAAGATAAAGCCGCGGTCAAGATGAAGCCATCAGGTCTCGGCTCCAGCAATATACCGGCTGAAAATTTTGTCCCGAACACGGCTGGAGAGGAAGAGCTTGAACAGGAAAAAGAATATGCCTTAAACAGGCTATTTGAATCCAGGGCCTTTGAAGATCTACCGATTCATACGGTCAAGACCTTTGATCCAGGATCCGCATCATCTTCCGGCCAAAAGAAAAACTCTGGTCCTAAAAGGGGGGAGATCTGGATTCGTATCAAGGTCGATCATGCCAGCGAAATGAAGGATATTATGGCCCAGACCGCTGATCTTTATAAAGACATGACAGAATATGATGATACTATAACAGTAATGCATTGGGTTGGTGGAAAACCCTATGCTAGAATTGAGTTCCCTGCACGATAGAAATAATATAATCCCTTATTCCACTTTTTCAAGCCATCCCAGTTTGGGGATAAATGGAGGGCAGGGCGGTCCGAAATTAAAATTAAAATTACCCGTGACCCCCCCATGCATACCCTCCTTCCTTATATCGTTCTGAGCAATAATTCGCAGGTTTCCTTCTTGGGCGCTTACACCTTGCAAAAAATTGCCTCCGCATATAAACGTGACGCCCTTCATTTGCAAGTTGCCTCCTCGTATCGTGATATCATGAGAAGAAATCAGGATGACCTGGCTGCTGCCTTCAGCTCCGAGGATATTGTCGGTGCCGATTTTCCAGTGTACAAGAATGGGGCAGTTGGCGACAAATGTTATATTTTCAATATTTTCCGCAATATGGGAAGGGGGCGTCTGTCCACAGGATTCATGATTTGTTATTACAACGCTTGCATTCAGGTCTCCTCCGGAATCAAAGAAACAGGTTCTTCTTCTCCGATTTTCGCCCCCAAGGCAAAAGAGATATGAACCATCCGGGCAATGACCAAAGAATACGCTGTCACAGGCATCTCCAGCAGAATAGATTGTGTCTGCCTTTTCCCTGAATGTTTCAATATACTCATCATTTATCAATCTGATTTCAGTAATTTCCGGGCTGTCTGGAAAAGTATTTTCAAAGCTGACAGGGGTTCCGGAATTCCAGTTTACCAAATATCGCTGAAGCCATGAATGGAAAAATGATGAGCAGGCAATTATATTGCCATGAGCAATCAGGTTTACATTATTAAAATCCGGCGCAAAAGGATGCCCCGGCATCTTGATATCGCCGTTGCTCATGATATTTCCGTTTTCCCAGTTGCTGTTCTTCCCCAGGGATATTCCCTTGTCAGGATTTAATGATACCATGTCGTAACGCTTAAGGTATGCTACTGCCGCGGCGCTGACCATGACTTTGTCTTTTCTGATAAAACCGGGGACCAGCAGGTCTTTGTTGATGGATACTCTTACCATCACAGCATTTTCATATTCTCCTGCAGGCATGTTTGTTGATTCAACAAAGTTCCTGTATTCACCGAAATTACCGTATTCATCCTCTTCATCATAAAAGCCTGTCTGAATCTCTACCTGATTTTCAGGCAATCCGTTTTCTGTCGCGATGCGCATTGCAACCGTGACAGGATCATTATAGCCGCAGAAACTTACTGCTCCCGCCATGGCTGCAGCCTCAACTGCGTTTTTGTATTGATTTTTATTTCCATACAGATTTCCTGTATTAAGAACAAAGGACAAGACACCAAGAAGCAGGGAAAGAGAAAGGGCCGCTATAATTACAATATTGCCGTTTTCATTTGAAATACCATGCACAGTCAATCTGTCTGCCCCTTATATCAATCCATATCGCCAAGTTCCTGTGAGGCTGAATCTTTGTCTTTCTTTTTTTCAGTCAGGCTCGATATGTATTTTTTGTGATATATCTGGTTGGCAATATCTCCTGGAAGAGTATCAACTGGAGAGCGGTCGTATGGCGCATCATGATTTATGATTTGAGAAGAAAAACCAAGTTTGTAACTCTTTCCCAGGTTTGAAGATTGACGATCAGACGCGGTGCATCCAAGGCAAAAAATAAGGCAGGATATGAGGGTTAAAAGCGCTGCCAGTGATTTATTTCGAATCTCTGCTGTATCTGTGTTTGTCATCATCTAATCTCTATTCCTTATTTAGCGCCCGAACGAAAACTGCCTATTTCCCAGTTTTCGTTCGGCGCTATTTATTTTGGGGCCTGGTGATATCCGAATCAAGTTCCTCAGCCTTTTTAAAGGCATGAAAAGCCTTTTCATCTTCGCCTTTTATCTTGTAAATAGTTCCCATATTATTAAACGCGGTGGCTGGAGAGCCTGTTTTTTGCAATAGCTGAAACGCTGATTTTTCTTCCCCGGTAATAGCCAGACAGAAAGCAAGATTATTATTGGCCTTTTTTGAGGTTGGAGCAAGAATCAGACTTTTAGCAAAATGTATTTTTGCGTCCGCGTATCTGCCAATGATCATTTCCAGAAATCCCAGATTATTATAAAAGTCAGCCTTTGCAGGATCTATACTGATTGCGTGGAGAAAGGATTTTTCAGCCATTTTTGTTTTTCCTTTCAATGTATATGTGATGCCCAGGCCATTATGGGCAGGCGCGAAATCAGGATTCAGGTCCAGGGCCTGGATAAAATATTCACAAGCGGTTTCATAATCCTTTTTATGGCGGCAACAGACGCCCATCAGATATAATATTTCAGGATTTTCAGCTTGCTTTTTTATGGCTGTTGCAAGCTGGGAAAAAGCTACGTCATAATGATTTGAGGCAATCAGGTCTTTTGCAAGGGCCAGATGGTTAGGCCTTATGGAAGACCTGTCCCATAGTGTGTCTTTACTGGTTGAGGCTGAATGTAAACTGGCAGGCGGCTGTCCTGATTCTTTTTTTAATTTTGCCGTTTCAGCACAGCCAGCGCATATATTTAGAATAATAAGGATAATTATATTAATCTTCATTTCATTTTCCATGAGGCAATGCCTCGATTTTGAACAAAACTGCTATTATCATACAGGCGCCTTGCTTCCTAAAATCCTGCATGCATTCTTTCCATCAGGTTTATGACGGCAGGCGCCAGAAGGACTATCAGCAGGGCAGGCAATATAAGTAAAATCATTGGAAAGGTGAGGCGTGTGGATAACTTTGCCCCCTTTTCTTCTGCTATCTGCCTTCTTTCCACGCGCATGGACTTTATATAAACCATGAGCGCTTCGGCAACGTCTGTTCCGAATCGTGAGGACTGAATCAGGACATTTACAACACTGTTGAGACTGCTTACCCCATTTCTTCTGGACAGGTTGTTCAATACATCTTTTCTTGGAAGCCCGCTTTGTATTTCCAGAAAGTACTGGCCAAATTCTTGAGACAGGACAGGCGCTATTTCTTTAAGTTCATTACTTACTCTGAAAAGAGACATATCAAAACTTAATCCTGCTGCCATGCATATAATAAGCAAATCCAGGGCATCGGGAAGTTCTCTGAAAATGCGCTGTTGACGTGACGCGATCCTGTGCTTTAAAAAAAGGCCGGGAAGAAAATAGCCTGTTGCAAGAGGGAGCGAGGTAAAAAGCATTGTTTGCGCGCTTATGTTTGCTGTTATGAGCAAATAGGCAAGATAAAATATACCGAACAAAACTGAAAGAGAGGCCCTGACCCCAAAATAAAACAGAACAGCCCTGGGGGATCTATAGCCGGCATATCCAAGAAGTGTGCTGATCTTTGTGAGTTCTTTCTCCTCTTTTGATATTGCCAGGCGGCCCAAGGCATAAATCAACCCCTTAAAAGGAATAAAGGGTTCTTTCTTTTTGTTCTCTTTAATGCCAGATGAACCATTTAAAAGCCTTTTTAAAAGTATAGATCGTTGATACCTTTTTTCAAGATAAAAATAGATCCTCATTAGTGAACCCGATACAATAAAGAATATAAGAAGCGGTATTGCTGATGCTGTTCCAATCAAGATTCAAATCTCTATTCGTGACATGATCCGCATTATTACAAAACCTGCGGCTACAAGGATAATGGCAAATATCAGAAGTGTTTTGCCAAGCGGATGTGTAAAAAGAATACTGATATATTCAGGGTTGAATAACCATGTGACGCCTGCAAAAACAACAGGCAATATTCCGAGTATAATAGAACTGCTTCTACCTTCTGCTGACAAGGCTTGCGCCTGTCGTTTTAATTGAAAACGTTCCCGTATTGTTTTTGCCAGGCTATCCAGGATTACGGTAAGATTCCCTCCTGTTTCTCTTTGTATGATAAATGCGGAGCAGAGTATCTTGACATCAGGGAGTGTGGAAAATCTTTTTTCAAAATTACGCAAGGCAGATTCAAAGGCAAGGCCCATGGCAATTTCGTCATAGACCTTTCTTATTTCTATGCCCACAGGCGGCGGAAAACTGGATCCCACCTCTTTGAGCGCCCCGTCAACGGCCTGGCCGATTCTCAGAGCCCTGACGATCATCTCAAGCGCGTCCGGTAACTGCTCTACCAGAGCTTGTTCTCTTTTTTTCCTTTTATAAACAAGATAAAAAAGCGGTAGGAGCAATCCAAGAGTGAAAAAAAGAATCATAAAAAATATATTTCCAAGGAAGAGCATTACAGGAATAAGAAAGAAAAGCCCTGTGCCTAGCGAAACAAAAACATATTGCTTCAGCGATATGGGCCTTCCTGATGAAAGCAGAAGCGATTCTATGAGTGTGGAATCTACCATGGCATAAATCGCTTTTTCCAGGTTGCTTTTTGGCTTTTCCCGTTTTAAAAGTATTGTAGGGGAGTTATTAGTTCCCCTGCTGGTTATCTCCTTTAGACGCCTGTCTTTTTGCCGAGTCTTCATCTCTTTTATCAGATAATAAAAAATCATGACAAGAAATACGACATCAATAAACACAATAAAGGGAATCAGTTTATGCATGAGTAATCCTTGCTAGACTTCTTGTATGGATTGGAAGATCATTGGATCCAGTTTGATGCCGTGAACCCGGATGTGTTCCATAATAGAAGGCATAATGCCTGTTCCCCTGAAAACGCCATGGATATTGCCATCCTTATCCACATCTTTTTGAGTGAATGAAAAGATATCCTGGGTGGTTATGGCATCACCCTGCATCCCTGTGATTTCAGAAATAGATATGACCCGTCTCTTTCCATCGGGAAGCCTTGCCAACTGCACAATTATGTTAATTGCGCTTGCAATGAATCTCCGCAATGCCTTTTCTGAAAAAAAAGTTGATCCCATCCCTGCCATTACTTCCATTCGGGAGAGAGCATCGCGAGGCGAGTTGGAGTGAATAGTACTCATTGAACCGGGATGGCCGGTGTTCATGGCCTGAAGCATGTCCATGACCTCGGAGCCGCGCACCTCGCCGACTATGATCCTGTCAGGCCTCATCCGGAGGCTGTTTTTTACAAGATCGGTAAGGCCGACTGCTCCTTTTCCTTCAATATTGGGCGCCCTGGATTCAAGGCTTACCACATGAGGTTGGTCCAGGCGCAGCTCAGCATTGTCTTCAATGGTAATAATCCGTTCCTTATCCGGGATGAAACCGGAAAGGACATTTAACAGCGTGGTTTTCCCTGCGCCAGTTCCACCTGAAATCAGGATATTAATTTTAGCGCTGATCAAAGCCTTTAAAAATTCCATCATTTCATATGTCATGGAATGCCCGGCAAGCAAATCCTTGATATTTATCGGAACTTTTCCGAATTTCCTGACTGAAAGGATTGGTCCTTTTATGGCAAGCGGTGGTATTATGACGTTCACCCTGGATCCGTCAGCCAGCCTTGCGTCAACCATTGGCGAAGATTCATCAATACGCCTGCCAATTGCCGAGACAATCCTGTCAATGATCTGCATTAGATGGTTATTATCCCTGAACCGGATGGAAGTCAGATATAATATTCCGCCCTTTTCAACATAGACCTGGGAATAACCATTTACGAGTATGTCCTGAATGCTGTTATCTGCCAGCAGGGGTTCAATGGGGCCAAGTCCCATGATTTCATCCATGAGATCTTTGACAAGCATGCTCCGTTCCTTCCGGTTCAAAGGAACATTATCAGACTTTGTAATCTCCTGAAGTGCTTCTTTTATGGATACAGACAGGACATCTCTTGGAAGTTCCGTAACCGATGCCAGATCAAGCTGTTCCACAAGACGGGAATGAACCTTGCTCTTGATCAAATTATATGCTTCCGGATCAGGAAGCATGTCGGACTTTGTATCTTCCTTTAATAATGGAGCGCCGGATTTAATACGTTCACTTAGTCTCATATGATATATTTTGTTATGGCAAAAAAAATTATATACATGTTAATCAAGCAAAGTTTCAAAAACCTTTTTCCATCGGGATTGTTTTTCATTCTTGATTTCTATTCCGGTTAATATGCCTGCCATGGTTTTAAACTGTTTGTTCAGCCCTGATTTTGGGAAAGCGGATGATATGGTTTTGCCTTTGTTTATTGCCTGTGAAAATGAGCGATAATTGTTGGAGATAGTAAAAAATACAGGCAGATCAAGGATCATGGAAAGATCATGGGCTGTTAAATCACTATTTTTCATATATCGATTCACTATAATTTTTATTTTTTCTTTTTCCTGGTTAAGTTCCCGCAAAAGGGCGAGGGCGCTTTGCAAGCTCTTGATTTCCGGGAGACCCTGCTGGATAATAACCAGAAGGCTGTCTGCCGCTTCAAACGCGGACAGGGTCCTTTCGGAAAAATCGTGAGGTGTATCAATAATTATATAGTCGAAATAATTCTTTAAAAGTTGTGCCATCTGTTTAATATCATCTCCGGAAATCTGATCCGCATCGCTTATTTCCTCAGGCGTGGTCATCAGGTAAAAACCATCGAGGCGCCTTTTCAATGATGAAAAAAGAAGGTTTTCATCCATTCTTTCAATATCTTTTTTCAAATCAAATGGGGTGTAGTCAGGCTGGGTATCCAGATAAATACCCACATCTCCCATATATAGATTAAGGTCTAAAAGGAGCGTTTTTCCCCCTGACAACCTGTTGACCCAGTCAGATAGATTTATCGCAAGACTCGTTACTCCCTGCCCGCCTTTGGGGCTGAAAATGGTGAAAATTTTTCCGTTTTTCCCAACTGATGCGGATCGATCCACGGCATGGCGCACTACTGAAAGCGTTTCTTTTTTTTCTGTCGGGAAGACCAGATAATCTGCTATGCCCAGACGCAGGAATTGAATGATTATGTCCGGATCTTTATCTTTTGCCACTATGAATACACGGATGTCAGGGCATTCTTTTATAAGACGCCCCGCAATGGCAAAAGCTTCGTCAGTCTTTCCTTCCATATGAATAAATACGGTCTCCGGGTTGTGTTTCATGATACGTTCCAGAGAAAAAGATGGACAATCGATTATGTCTGCGATTTCTACAACCGGACCTATTTCGGATGCCAATGCATGGGATATCTCTTTGTTGTTGCTTATAATAAGTCCTGTTATTTTATCATACATTTGCATATGTAACGGATGGCGTCTTCTTTGTGGAGCGGTTCAAGGTTCCATTCCTCATTTTGTAAAGCCGGTTTCCCCTATAAATCCGGGAAGAGGGCAGTCGGGATTTATGGTTAGCTGCTTTTTCAATCTTTTCTCTGATTTGAGCTTTAATCTATGTTTCCTGCTTTCAAGATTGTTAAATAAAAAGAAATCAATATCACTTAAATCATTTTGCATTCCCTCACAGGGAAGGGGCGGTACATCTTCTTTATTAAGCGCTTTTACCAGGCGGGGGGTAACCACTATTACCAGTTCTGTTTCATTCTTTTGAACTTCCTTGTTTGTAAATAGCATTCCAATGATTGGAATGTCTCCAAGGAATGGTATTTTGCTTGTTCGCGTACTGCTTTCTTCCTTAAGCAAACCAGCCATAATAAAGGTTTGGCCGTCTTTGAGCTGTAAGGTCGTAGAACCCCGCCGGGTCTTGAGACCTGGCACGGAAACTCCGCCCGCAAAGATGGACAGGGAATAATCCGGATTGCTAATCTCCGGCTCAACCTGAAGGGAAATAGTTTCTTTTCCCACAACTGTAGGGGTAAAATTTAGCATAATGCCATATTTTTTGAATGAAATAGTCGTATTGCCGTCATCTCCCGCGAGCGGAACGGGGAATTCTCCTCCCACAAGAAAGCTGGCCTCCTGCCCGCTCATGGTCACAAGGGTAGGGCTTGCGAGAAGACGCGCCAGCCCCTGTCCTTTTAATACGCTAAGCAGGGCCAAAGTGTTGTCCTGCACCGCATGCACTGCTATCTGGAACGCAGATCCAAAGGGAGAAGCTATATCAATTTGTGAGTGCAGATTGTTTGTTGACGTTAGATGGTTTCTCTGGTCGGCGTTTGCTATGGCAGTTACAGAGCCTCTCGAAAAGACCCCGATGCTCCAGTCCTTGTTATTTAAAAAACCAAGGCCCATCTGTTTTATGCCCGAACGTGATATTTCCGCAATTTTGACTTCAAGCTGAACTTGCTGTGAACCTTTTACCGTGATAAGATTGGTAAAATTGGATACAAAACTTTTTACTATATTAAGAGTATGTTCCAGCATTTCCTGGCTGCCAACTTCGCCACTTAGTATAACGCCGTCTTTGGAACTCAAGACTTTGACGGAAGAATCAGGGATCATCTGCCTGATCCTGGCATGAATAAATTGCGCTACTTTGTTAGACACATAGACCTTTACCTCATAAACTTCGGCATAATCATCTCCGTGCCATATAACAAGACTGGTGCTCCCGACTTCTTTCTTTGAAATAATGAGTATCTGGGTAGGCGTTATCAATTTAACATCAGCGATGCCGGGATCCGCGATTGAAATACGGGTTATCCGTTTTTCGGTTTTTTTTACAAATGTTTTATGAAGTTCAATTTGAATTATGCACATGCTGCTGGCAAAGTCATTGCAATCAGACATTGCCAAAGGAGTTTGCGTAATTATCCAGACTATGGCAAGAAGAACCATGACAAGGTGTTTTAGTATGTTTGATTGTTTTTTCAAGTTTTGTTTCCTGAATATTTTACTTGAAGAATTCTCTTTGATTTACGTCCGATCCTCTTATTACATCAATCCTGTGGTACTGCCGTTTTTTCGTGAGAAGATCAGCGAGATATTGTCCTTTTGTCCTTGTTCTTTTATTATCATTTTTATTCCTGATGACCAGCCGGAGCATATTTTTTTTTGAAGCATCCGAGAGAACCGCGATTTTTTCTGCTTCGGCAGGTGTGACAAGGAGAGTAACTCTTTTCACAGGCATATCATCCACAATGCCAGTTTCAAGGACTTTTCCGGTAGTCAGGATTTCGATGTTCTGCAAAAGGGTTCTGGAGACCATGCGGTATTCTGATACCTGACCCTGTGCCCCGGGAGATATCTTGCCCCCGGCGACAAATCGACTGTACGGCGATGTAATAATCACATCCACATGATCTCCCGGCTTCAAGGCGCCGCATATGCCGTCTGTATCCGCTATTTTGATAGTAACAGCCCGCATGTCTGGCTGGATACGATCGTTTAAATCGCAGTCTGTTTTATCGAATCGTTTGATGCCATATAATGGCGAAAACACTACGTCTTCAAATATCCAGTCAGAGGTATCCTTTGGATTTCTGACCAGGAGTTTGATACTGGAAGCCTCAACCGCTACAGCGAGAATAGTGGCATCTTCAGGCTTAAGCAATAATGCGACAGTTCTTGTTTTATCCCGTCGGCCGGAATTTTTGTTTTTTTGATCACCCTTTGGATTTATGCTCAGGATCTTTATATTTTGAAGGATAACCCTTAGCATCTTTCTGCCCTTTTTATCGCCCAGGGAAGTAATAGCAGCTATGTCAACCATATCTCCTTTGCGCAGTTTCTGCGATACTCCTGATGTTTCATCTACCCTGACGCTGAAGACCCTCATCCCCACAGGAATTGCTTCAGTATAAGAGATTTGCTTTTTGGGCGGAGATGTGACGATCTCCCTTCTTGTCTCAGTTGCTTTTTTTTTGTGCTTATTCAAATACCAGGATGCTGCGTTGGCTGCAAAAAGCCCCAGACATACGGCAACGATAAGCGCTATTAAACCACGAGTTTTGCGCATTATTATGAAAAATTCCTATTTATAACTATTATAAATCGTGCTTTTTTCAGCAGCTATGGAAAAACCATGACCGATCTGGCTGCCAGATAATCGGGAATTAAAGGGGCTGCAATATAGCCGGTGATAGATTTGTAGGGTAGTGAACTTATTGTGACTACAATTCTTTTTGGACCATTTTCATCACCGGGTATTATTTCGGGTTCATCAATCTCCTGGTCATTGAGAAGCCTTACCCAAAAGGCTTCCTTGATAGCCTGTCTCGCAAATTTCCCGGGGCTCTCGTTATAAGGTTCCCAGTTTCTGGCACGAATGGCCGCGCGGGCGCCGGAAGCAACAGCATTTGACAGCACAACCTGATTTGTCAAATACCATCCATATTCAATTATGGAAAATAAAAGCAGAAGAAAAACTGGCAGAACCATAGCGAATTCTACGGCGGAAGACCCATTCTTTCTTGATATTTTCATAAAGTATTTCATATAATCAAATCTGATGATTTAGTAATCAAATCATGCAAATTCCCTTAGATAGCCAAGGCGGCAAGTAAAAATAACCTGTGCAATTTTACCTTTGTTGAGACATGATTTTATAATTCCATTCACCATGAAAACTTTCCTTTATTGTTCAGGAGGTTCTCTCGTTATTTATCGTATCAGTTGCATTACTGAGGGTATTTGCAATTGCTTCAAAAAGTTCTTTTAAAGAATCGCCGAATAATCCAAAAACCGCTACAAGTAAGGCAGCTATGAGTCCCGCAATTAATCCGTACTCTATGGTAGTGACACCCGAATCATCTTCCCATAAATTATGCAGTTTTTGTTTTATATTGATGATCCATATAGCCTTATATAATCTCATTAAAAGTCACCTTGTGCCGTTTAGGCCTCTATTCCAGACAGAGGCTGATTCTTTCATCATTGATGATCTGGTTATTTAATAGTCACTAACCCTTGCTCAGGGACATCAATCTTATTACACAAAAAAAAACCCCAAACCCATGTAGATCATGAATTTGAGGATTGCCCTTTTTTATCCCAAACCAATTTATAATGTTTTGCCCGAAAGCCACGCGGTTTTATCAATTTATATCGGCAGGTTTTCTGGCTTCCGGATCAATCTATTAACCGCGCCTTCCCAATTTGCCTATGGCAAATCAGTGACATCTTGCGGCGTTCGTCCCCGATTACAGCGGCGGGCCCACTCCTGATTTACACAGGATTTCCTATTAAGCATTACTTTGCACCTTAAAATATTATATAATGTAATTCTGCTATGAGTCAACCCCAAATCACATAATAACCGACAAGGCAGGCAGATTTCTCATGAACGTTGAGTCTGTAGGAAAAGTCAAAAAAAGTCTTCACTTTAATTGGCAAGAAAGCTATGATTATAGATTGATCCTACCTCAATTTTGTAGAGTCATAGTTAAGCAGCTTTAGCAAGCTTTTCCAACAGTTGCAGGTGATTTGTAGCCATTGGCTGAATGCCTTCTTCTCCGATTATAATAAATTTTTATATAATTGAATAATCCACACTCTGCTGAATCCCGATCCTTAAACCGGGCATGATGGGTATAAAAAAACATGAAAACAAGGTAGCGTCCAGCACTTACTTTTATAAAGTGATAGAATTCATTTCTTCATTATTCCTTTCATGATTCGGGACGGGGAAGTTGTTTCGGCTATCTATTGCATGTTTCGGAGAATCTTAATCTCATAATAATGCTGACAGCATTACAATAAGGAAGGGTGATATGGATATATTTTTACGACCGAATAGTGTGGCTGTAATTGGCGCCACTGAGACACCTGGAGCCTGGGGATGTTTAATAATGGAAAGCCTTTTATATCATAAATTTCCTGGGAAACTATACCCTGTTAATTTACATGGACATATGGTTTGTGACATCCCTGCTTTTCGTAATATCCTGGATATTCCAGGCAATGTGGATATTGCAGTGATCGCGATTCCCGAAAGAGTTCTGGAGGAGACACTTGAAGACTGTGGCAAGAAAGGAGTTAAAGGCGTTATAATAATAACAGCCGGATTTAAAGAAGCGGTTAATGGTGGGAAAGAAAGGGAAACCGGGATGCTGCGTATTGCCCGTTTCTATAATATGCGGATACTTGGTCCTAATGTCAGCGGTGTCTTTAACCTTCAGGAAAATTATAATGCCTCAGGATCTCCCAATGACTATCTTCTATCATCTCCATTAGCTGCAATATGTCAGGGAGGATATGCTGTTTATGATCTGATGAGTTCTGCTTTTTTCAAGGGTATGGGGGTGGGTAAATTTGTGCATACCGGAAATGAATGCGATTTAACCATAAATGATTTCCTTAATTATTTTGGTCGGGATCCGGAAGTAAAGGGAATTCTAATGTATCTTGAAACTATCCGGGATGGAAATGAATTTATCAGGATTGCCCGCCAGGTATCAATGAATAAACCTGTTATTGTACTTAAAGCAGGCAATACCTCAAGTGGGAGCCGGGCGGCTAAAAGCCATACTGGCGCCTTGGCAGGTCGTCAAAAAATATTTGAAGGGGCCTTTAAACAGGCCAATGTTATTCTTTGTCCGAGCATGGAACTTTTATTCCCCCTGGGTCACGCATTGATAGAAAGGCCGGCCATGCGCGGGAATAGAGTAGCTATTGTAACCATGGGTGGATCATGGGGCGTTACCCTTGCCGATTGTCTAGAAAAAGAAGGTCTCACTATACCAATATTAGGATTGGAATTACAATCCCGTTTAAAGGCCCTTGGAATGCCTGAAAGAGCTTCCACACGTAACCCAGTAGATATAGGAGCTGCAGGTCTGGCCGCTTTTCCAAAAGACATACTGGTGGAGTTGGGAAGGGAAATATTATTATCAGGTGAAGTGGATGCCTTGATTTTTCATGGTTTTGGCAGACCGGGGATAAACAGGAAAGAAGTTTCTCAATCATGGAAAGACTTTTTTGCTATGGAAAGGGCAGTCATGAAAGGGTATCATGATCTGGAAACTGAGTTTGAAATTCCTGTTATTCTTGGCTCATGCCTTACTCATTCAGAGAGTCAGGCTGTCCATAATCTTAATCTGGAAGGCATCAGGGTTGTAAATCGATTGGATGAGATTGCCTTTCTCCTGGCATGTATGTATCAATACTCATCAAAATCAATAGCCCAAAAGAAATAATATCTGAACAAAGATTCAAAAGACAGGTGGAAAACAGCCAAATTAGCACCCGAACGAAAACTGGAAAATTTTTCCAGGATCAAAGAAGGCTAAAATTTTAACCACAGGAATACATTAAGCATTTTGAGGATTAAAATTTGAGCCTAACGCATAAATTGGGGAAATTAGCAGTTTTCGTTCAGGCACGAATTAGTTGCTCATGGATCTGTATTAATTAGCCTTTACAACTTTTTTGTCGATCAATTTATAGATCTCCTCCTTGCTGTAACCTATCTCCATGAGGATATCCTCAGTATGCTGACCTAGAGATGGTGCTGGCCCCTGAGGTTTGCCAGGTGTCTTTTTCAGTTTTACCGGTACCCCAACCATCTTCAGAGGCCCTCGAACTGGATGCTCTACTGTAGTAATCATATCATTGGCTTCTATCTGGGGATGTTCAACCAGCTCTTTATAATTCAAACATGGATCAATCCTCATTCTTGCTTCTCTGAATATCTGCTGCCATTCTGCCATTGTCTTTTTGCTGAATGCCTCATCAAGAAGCGGGTATAATGCTTCCCTGTTCTTACGTCTTATTTCGTCATTTTCAAACCGGGGATCATTGACCAGATGCTCCAAGCCGATAATTTTGCAGAATTTTGGCCACTGGGGACCAATTCCGAAGATTGTCACAACATCTCCATCTTTAGCGCGGTAAGCTCCATAAGGTGGCGTAAAGGTGGCTCCTGCCCGTCCCTGTTTAGTACAGAGTTTGTCATCCAGTAAATAGGTTGAAATCTCAAAATTCTGCAATTGCATGGCTGCATTGATAGAATTTGTCGTAATCCACTGACCTTCGCCGGTTTGCTCACGGGAGAAAAGAGCTGCCAGGATGCCAAAGGCAATCAAGGTGGCCCCTCCCTGATCAATAAAGGCTGGCCCGGTAAGGTAAGGAGGCCCATCAGGATTTCCCTGGACACTTACTACACCAGACATGGCCTGAGCCCACATATCTCCGCCTCTCCTGTGCGCAAGGGGTCCCTCATCCCCGTAACCTGTTACGGTACAGTATATGATTTTAGGATTAATTTTAGAAACAGCATCGTAACCAAAGCCTAGTCGATCCATAACGCCAGGCCGAAAATTATCCAGAAAGACATCAGCATTTTTTACCAATTTAAAAACAATATCTTTTGCCAGCTCATGTTTTAGATCAAGAGCCAGACTTTTTTTGCCGCGGTTGCCTGACATAAACATGGCTGATTCAGTTTTGATCTCTTTCTTGATATTTATAGTATCCATTTTTGCGCCGGAGATTCCACCCCATCTTACGGCCTCTCCATCAAGTTTTTCAATCTTGATCACTTCTGCACCTAAATCACACAACATCATAGATGCAAGGGGTGCCATTAATGCCTGACTAAAATCAAGGATTTTTATTCCTTCCAATGCCTGAGTCATTTATATCCTCCTTATAAAGAATGTTTATAATTCAATAGGTTAACGAAAACAGATTGTTGCCGGTGGCATTATCAACCACCTGATAAACTCAAATAGTTCCCAGAAAGGCATTTGTGCCCTTTTGATGAGCATTCCTGGTTGATCAAAAAAAGTGGTATAAATAAAAAGATTAATTTTAATATCAATAATCCTGAAGTCAAGGAATATAGTTTTCTATAATTTTACTGGCATTTCTATTGACACGTCTATAATTATTATCTTACATTTAAAAATTAACCTAATAAAATATAATGGAGTATGGAAATGAAAAGATGTATGTTCCTGTTTCTTGTTTTAATTCCCCTCTATCAGATAATACAATCTGAAAAATGTTATGCTATAACTCCCATTTATGCTTATGTAGCAACCGATAACGGGGATGCGGAAGTTGGGAATATTATTGTTCTTGAAATCAGTGATAATATTGATTTGTTTGATCCCAACCCTTTTGCCAATATTGTAGCCAGAGTGCCTGTCGGTCATAATCCTCGTGGCATTGCAGTCAGTCCCGATGGAAAATACGTTTATGTGGCAAATTATGGCGATGATACCATATCAGTAATTAATACCGTTTTAAATACTGTTATAAGCAATATCCCTGTAGGCGATGGCCCCTTTGGGGTTGCAATAAACTCAACAGGCACCTTTGTCTATGTAACAAATAGCAATGATGATTCCCTTTCCATTATTGAGACAGGTTCGGGACTTGAGATCCAAAAGCTTGATCTTGCTTCAGAGTCTCTTGGTTTATCAGAAAGACCAATTGGAGTAGATATTTCATCAAACGACGTCCTTATCTATGTTGCCAATAATAGAAGCAACAATATTGCAATTATTAGCAAAGAATATGATAGTTCAGGAGAAATTGAGCATGTTTTCAGAAATATGCTTGAAAACAGCGAGGGTGGGGATCAGGCATATAATTCTCCATGGGGCATTGGCGTTTCCGCTAATGCACAATATGTGTTTGTCTCTAATGCCTCTGGTCACGATATCACAATAATTGGCAGTTCCCTGGAGGAAACAACTGTTTCCGTTGGAAATATTCCAATGGGCATTTCTGTAAATCCTCAAGGTGGATCAACAATCTATGTTGCCAATTATTTGGATGGCACTGTCTCCATAGTTAATCCAGTAATGAAGGTGGTCAGTGGCCTTGTCTCTGTTGGAGCAGGTCCTGTAGACTTGTCTTTTACACCAAATGGCCAATACCTCTATGTATTAAATAGCCTTGATCAAACTATTTCCTGCATAGATGCCTCCGACTCAAGCGTTTTAACTTCAGGTCCTCTGGGAGAAACCTTATCCGGGTTTGGTAAATTTATTGGAGGTCTGACCCCTGAGACCCCGACAGATCTGGTTGCTACCTCAATCTCTATTCATGAAATTGAGCTTTCCTGGGTTGATGCATCGGATTCTGCGGATGGCTTTGTGATAGAAAGGAAAAAGGGATCTGGAGGTCAATATAGTATGATTGCGCTTGTAGGCTCTGCTATTACCACTTACCTTGATGAAAATCTTTCTTCTCAAAGGACATATTACTACCGTATTAATTCTATGAATAATGCCGGCATGTTTGATGCCGGAATTACTGATTCAGACGGGAATAAATCCAATGAGGCCAATGCGACAACAGAAAGAGATTATGGAAGCTGCTTTATAGCAACTGCCGCCTATGGTTCATATGATATGCCCATGGTCAGATTATTGCGTGATTTCCGCGACAGGTTTCTTCTTACTAACTCATTTGGGAAGGCCTTTGTTGACTTTTATTATAAAACTTCGCCAAAGATAGCCAGTTTTATTGCACAATATGATTTTCTTCGGGGATTGATACGTTACACACTGTTACCATTTGTTGCATTTAGCTGGGCATCCATCAATTTTGGTTTACTGAACTCATTTGCCTTTTTATTTTTGTCTCTGAGCCTGATTGCCTGGGCTGGTGTGTCTTTTTTTAATCGATGCGAACCTGAGCGCTGGATGCTCATCAGAAATTTGAAAACTAAAAAATAACTCAAGAATATGAAGGTGGAGCAGCTCCTTAACTTTAATGCCAGAATGAGTCCTCAAATTTCTGTTCATCTGTTTTGCCTTGACTATGGAAGGTATTTAGAATAATAAAAATGCTTCAAATCAATAAACTTTTACTGAAAAATCTTGACTGACTTATCAGGCGTCAGAGGACTAAAGTAATCGGAACATCGTGCTTATATGAAAGAGGTTTGCCATCGTTCATTATACCTGAAGTCAATATTTTTTAAAAAGCGAGAGTAGTTCAACAAACTTACCTTCAAGGTTTATAGAAAAACATATCAGAAAAAGGGCATATTGGAAAATATCAATTCAATTATTGAAGAGCGACTGAACAAGGGCGTCAAGCTCAAAGAAAAGGGTGTAAATCTATATCCAGCCGGTTATCATATAGATTTAACCGTTGATAAAATTATCCAGCGTTTTGAAAAGCTAGATAAAGAATCCCTGGAAAAGGAAACCGCTTCCTTTCAAATTGCGGGCAGAGTAATGGCCAGGAGAGATTTTGGAAAGGCATCTTTTATAAATATTAAAGATAATAAGGCACAAATACAAGTTTATCTTAGAAAAGATAAGGTTGGAGAAGAAAATTTCCAGACCTTTAAATTAATGGATATAGGTGATTTTATAGGCATTAAAGGCAGCCTGTTTCGGACCAGAACAGATGAATTGACTATCCTGGCGGAAGACCTAACCCTTCTTTCCAAATCATTAAGACCATTGCCTGAAAAATGGCATGGATTGACCGATGTAGAGACGAGATACCGTCAACGATATGTTGATTTAATCGTCAATGATGATGTCAAAGATCTTTTTATTATAAGGAGCAAGATTATTCAGGCACTAAGGACATTCTTTATTGAAAAGGATTTCCTGGAGGTGGAAACTCCTATGATGCACGCCATACCGGGAGGCGCCACGGCAAGACCCTTTAAGACCTATCACAACGCATTAAGCATGGACCTTTACTTAAGGGTCGCACCTGAACTTTACCTTAAGCGTTTGGTAGTTGGCGGTCTGGAAAAGGTTTTTGAAATAAATCGTAATTTCAGGAATGAGGGCATTTCCATAAAACATAACCCTGAATTTACAATGCTGGAATTCTATATGGCCTATGCCACTTATGAAGACTTGATGAAACTCACAGAAGAATTATTCAGCTATATCCTGAAACATACGGTTAATACCTCAACTATAACCTATCAGGGAACCCAAATCGATTTTTCAACTCCCTGGGACAGACAGACCCTTTTTGATTCCATAAGAAAAATGGCGAATCCTCCAGAAGAAATCTTCCTTGACAGGGACGCTGCCTATGCCTTTGCAAAAAAAAAGGACATTAATGTAAATGAAAATGAAATTCATGGAAAAATATTGACGAATCTATTTGACCATTTGGTTGAACCCCATTTAACCAACCCCACTTTTATTACAGGGTATCCAACCGAAGTCTCGCCTCTTTCAAGGAGTAATGACCAGGACCCTGCAATCACGGATCGTTTTGAACTCTTTATCGGTGGCAGGGAAATTGCTAATGCATTTACAGAATTGAATGATCCTGTTGATCAAAGGCAGAGATTTGAATCTCAGGTAGCCCTTCGTGAAGCAGGAGATAAGGAAGCACAGTTTATGGATACTGATTATCTAAGAGCCCTTGAGTATGGTATGCCGCCTACCGCAGGGGAAGGTATTGGAATTGACAGGCTGGTCATGCTTTTAACCAATGCGCCATCAATACGAGACGTAATCCTGTTTCCCCATATGAGGCCGCAATAGGGCCGGAGTTTCTATGTTTGAGCTATTTATGGGCATGAGATATCTCATGGCTAAACGTCAACAAACATTTATATCCATAATTTCGGTAATTTCAGTTTTGGGTGTGATGAC
>DAOWOF010000115.1 GCA_030642205.1 Desulfobacteraceae bacterium
GTAAGCATCAACCATGCTCCGCAGAAGGTCATTTGAAAAATTCTGACTCTTTTTATCCAGATTTAATTCTGATAATTTTTTGCTAAAGGGTATTGGTAATTATAAGAAAATATATAACTTATGGTTAAAGTTGAAAAAGCGGCATATTTAGTAGGAATTTTTTTTGATTACCTTGGATTGGCTACTATACTTCGGAAGGTTATAAATTAATCTTTTTTCGGTGAGCATCAAGGGTAAGGTTGATGTCTTGTAATAATCGGGTATTACGAGACCGAACAACGCACATGATGTTCACGGGCATTAAAAAAAATGCAATTTGTGACCTTTCGAAGAATATCTTCAAATTTATCAGAAGCCTTTTCTTAAAGCTTGATTTTATCCATAATAATCTTAAATTATTGTTAAATAATCTTACGATTGATAAAATTAGTTTAAATATTAACTCGAATTTCTTGAGTTGTCAATTAAAAAATTGATATGCATAAGGCCATAAATTCTTTGAGGTAAAGCTTCATAGTAAATCTTATCTGTGAAAAAATTATAAAGATTATGGGGTCGCATCTTGAATAGTGAGACCCCTCCTTATTTTAACTACCAATTATAGCCAATTCTAAATGAGATTTCACTTGTTTTGGTTAAATCCACTGGCTTTGTAAAGGGACTAATGGCATCATTGTCACCCCAAAATGACATTTGTGTTATTTTTATAAAGGATCTTCCATCCTTTGTAAGAGTTAAAGAAGCATTCGTCATCCATGTCCCTTCAGGATCATACATGATGAACATTTCTGGATGAACTTTACCCTGCAAGAAATCTGTCCACCAAAATGTAGTAATCCTATAATGATCTTGTTTATCAAAAGGACGATAGAGAGGATCGTAGTCCCATGCATTGATGTGCCTACAAAATAATTGCCATGACGTATGTATCATAGAGTTGTTATTCATCCACCTTATCCAAAGATCTTTATCAAAGCCAAGTAATCCGTAATAGATCTTTTTTTCCACATATCCTGTTTTTCCCGGGAGGATATCTTCTGCGCCAGGGAAATGTATTTCCTGTAGAAGCGCCCCAATGTTTGCATTGGTGTCTGTCAAATCTACTAAACCAACTGAATCCGTCAGGCAACCTTCACCTCTTATAATGGCATTTAAAGATTGAATAAAATAATTAAAGGATATTCCATACATATCCTGCTCAGGGTGCTTGAAGGTCAAAGTTTGAGAGGATAAATATTGTGAAAAATCCATAGCTGGGTCGTCTTGAAATCCATGGAAATAATACAACGCCAAATTAAGGCTGCCTATACTAGATTGAAGTTTGGCGCCATACTCCATGTTTTCAAAAGAGTTGCCAGGGACATCATCTTTCCATTTGGTGATTGGGTCAGGGAAACCAAATTGAGTAAGCAGGGCCTCAGCATCATTAATTGTTCCGAGGTCTATACCCATATCTGTAAAATGGTAATCAGAACTCATCTTATGAAAAAAAGGTAGATCAGTAGCCTTCAATTGTTTGTATCCAAAGGCATAGGGGGCATCCAAATTATCATCCAGCACTGAAAATTGATGTGGTCTGATATCCGGCACAGCAACTAACTCAATGCCAATATTCGCAAAAGGGCCAAATATTTCTCTAGAATAGTTCAAACGAGCCATCCAAAGAGGTGTTGCGAGGTCTTCAGGATTATCAAAAAACATCAAAGTGCTATTATCTTGAGGATTTACAATGTTTACCACATTAAATCCATCTGCCTCACCCCATTGCACAATCTGTCTGCCCACTCTTAAAACAAGGCTTTGGTTCATTCTCTCATAAGCCAGATCAATAAAGCCCTCTCTTAGGTCGTTTTCAAGTTCAAGGTCGTCTTTACCAAGCTCAAAATCTGCAGTGCTTTTTTCTCTTACAGAATCATAACGGTCAACAGTTTCAAAAATTGCATCATAGGCGCCGCGGTAAGATAGAAAGAACTTGTTAACTTTAAAAGATTGTGGATGTTCATATTCCGGGCTAATTGTAAGATCAAATTTAAGTTCATTTCTCCATTGAACACCATAGGCTTCATCCAGAAAACCATATTGAAATCCATTGGTGTCTCTGAGAGTATAGGAACTCTGCAAACGGCCATGAAACTCAGTTTCAAAGGCTTGGGTTATAGTTACCGCAAATATTAATAAATATGCAGAGACCAGAACAAATAGCTTGATAAATTTGCACATCTTTTCCCCCCTTCCTTGATATGAGTATTTTTTTTGGCAATATTGATGAATTCGTAAAAAGTCTTGTGTTTCACGCTGGATGGCTAAATAAAAATTTTCATTTACAAGGCGTGGTTATTTATTAACTAAATTGAACATTGTTCAAACGTCTCGGAATGAAGGCATACATATACTATGTTTAGTCTCAAAAAAACTACTACAACACAGTAAATGGAACTTTTAACGGCATCATCAATCTTAGTTTTTTCATCTTTCTTAAAAGCATCCTATTTGCTAGATAAAAGGAGGATGCTTCCTACTACTTAGATATCAAGTGGAATTTTCCTAAGGTATAATCTCCCGGTGTATCTGGACAATTAAAACGATAAAACATTTCGTAACCCATTACTAAACCATCTGATCTACCAATGGTGGCATGTTTAGTCTTCTCATCATAAAAGGTGTGGCTTGGGTATGAAATTGTTCTTTTTCCCATCCATTCCATAAACTCAGGGAATAATAGAGATATCTTCCAACGTTGGCCAGCTTTATTCCACATAATTTTATGATTAACAGCATAAAGATCCTTATCTATCCAATATTCAAATTTGCTTCCATTATAATAATGATTTTTAGGAATCGCTTCTATAATAATGAAGTGTCGTGGTATCCATACCGTTGCTGCTGGCGCCCATTTTGCTCCTTTCCAACCATCCACTTCCCAACCAACAGAGGCAGGTGGCCTGCCAGGTTTAGTAATCCAGGTGCCATCGGGGAGTTCATTCATTTTATTCAGATTGGATGCTGCCCATTTTTCTATACAAAGTAATCCTATTTTTTCACCAATAACTCGCCATTTCATGGTTGTTTCCAAGCCAGCCCAGCCGTAGGCATCGTCAATTGTAAACTCTGTGCCCATATATGGATCTGATCGATTGGCGCCTGACATCCTTTTAACTCTCCTGATGGCTGGCACATATACATAAACTTCATCCGGAGTTCCGTCAGTTTTTCTAAAAGTAAGTTGGGCAGTCCCTGCCAAATTATAAGGGCTAGTAACGGCAGTAATTTGTTTGTCTCTATATCTCTTTGGATTCGAGATTGGCCCTTTTGGTCTACTCCAATAAAGAAATTTATTCCAAGAATTAGCAAGCACCCTTTCAAAACCATTGGCTCCCACCCATTCAAGACTGAACGGATGCTTGGTATGTCCGACTCTATCCATGCTGAGCATACGATTGTACATATATTTTATCGCGCCATTGGAGTCGCTTTGAATATCTAGATCAGGAAATGGAATGCCATAAACATATAATGGCGGTTTGTTCGTCGTAACCTCCACAAGATTATCTTTAGCATCAAGTTTATATTTCCCTGCATTTTTTTGTCCTGCGTTGATCCATTCATCATCTGGCTGCGGATCAAATGCAAATTCGCCTATATTCATATCAATCCAGCCTCTTTCAAGGTATTCCACGATATGAGGCGGGACAAGATCCTTAATCCTGTCAGTGTCTTTTTTGGTTATTTTCTCTCCTGGCTCGAGGCCTGTTTGTTTAAAAAGAGCTTCCTGCTTTTCTTTCCAATTTGGATCTGCAGCAATTACGTTTTGAATAGAACAGAAAAGCAGTAGAACAAGAATAGAGATAAAAAATATTGGTTTTCTGAACATTTTGAATTTTTCTCCTTTCTTATTTTGCTAAGGAACAATAACTATTAAATCTTTCTTCCAAAGTAATTTAATTAGACTATAAGTTTTGATAACCTCATAAAAAATCACTATACACTTTTTACTTGGCGGCTAATGGACTTTTTACGCGTCCACCAGCTTTCAATTATTTTTGCCTGACAATTGATAACCATGCCAAAAATGTTTTCCGGGAAAGTATAACAATCAATTCAGGCTACCACCCCCTTTCCCATGGCTTTTACAAAATTTGGCTTTATGATCCCTGATAAGGCAGGAATTAAGATCAGTGCGCTAAACATATTAAAGATCATGAGTAAAAGGATAAGCAAACCCATTTCTGCTGAAAATTTCATAATTGAAAATAGCCAGAAACCAACTCCCATTACCAAAGTCAAAGCTGTTAACATAATAACTTTACCTGTTGTGATTAGTGTCGTTAACCGTGCGCTATCAAAATCATCTGAGACTAAGCATTCCTCTTTTAATCTACTCATCAAATAAATTCCGTAGTCTATTCCAACACCGACTCCAATGGCAGTGACAGGTAAAGAACTAATATTTAGATCAATATGAAAAATTAGCATAAGAAGTTCGCATAATACTTGGGATACTGCTAAGGGGATGATTAGAATAAGCGCGGCTTTAAGCGAATGATATGTGATGGCGCAAAAGATAAAGGTTGTTGAAAATATGAGAATAAGAATTATCCAATAAGATTTGCCAACTTCTTCATTGACCGCTGCAAGAATTCCTAAAATACCGGCTGCTACTCTGATATTTATCTTTGTGTTTGGATCAGACTCTAATGACTGTTTAAATTTTTTGATATCATTGATTGCATTTTTGATACTGTCATGATTATAGCCCCGTAAAAAGGCGGTTACATTTGAATCGGAATAGTCTGGAAGACTCACAAATTGATCCATTTCACCAGGGACCATATTTGCTGAAAGGGAAAAAAATACCTGGGCCAGATCTCGGCTTGAACGAGGCACCATGTCCCATTTTGGATTTCCTTCATGATAAATTCGGTAGACCTTGCGAACTAAATCGGCAAGACTCAGTGTTCCTCCAACATTTGGAATCTTGTGTTGCATAAAGGTTCCCAGCTTATCCATTATCATTAATGAGTCCCGGTGTTGAATTGCTTCTTTTTCTTTTCCTTCAATGACGACAACTAATCTTGAAGCTCCAGCAAAGCTGGTGTTGATAATATTGGTAGCATGGTTATAAGGATGATCCGGATATAAAATAGATCCGCCAGCGCTTGAATCTCCAACTTTTAAATAACATGTAGAGATAAAACCTCCTCCAATAATTATTATTAAAGCCGTTGCCATGCATACCCATTTTGCTTTATGCCCTGATAGACGGTAAATGAAATAATTAAATCTACTATATATATTTTTTTTATTCGCTAAGGAGAGATTATTATCTTTGATTAAAGATTGTTGGCCTTTCTGTAGTGGAGTATAAAAATAAGAGATGATTACCGGATTAAGAATAATGACAGAGACAAGGATACTGATAATCCAGAAAGAGGAAAAATAAGCCAGTTTTTGCATTAAAGGGATAGTCGAAACAGAAATTGACAAAATTCCTAGTCCATCAGTTACTATTGCTAATAAAGCTGGGGGATAAAGGGCGGAATACGCTGTTAAAAGCGCTTTTTCTTTGTCCCCGCATATCTGAAATTCCTGGTGAAATCTTTCAAGACACTGCCAGGAATGAGATAATGCTCTTGCCGAAAGGAGGAGTGGCACAACTAATAATAATGGATCAATATTAATACCTATGGCAGCCGCAAATCCAAGCCCCCATATCCCGCTCACTAAACCGGAAAGAACCGGAATCATAACTGCTCCGATCTTTCTAAAGTATGCAATTAGCAAAAACAGCATAGCCATTGCTGTTACTGATAATATTATATATGTTTCATGACGATAGTAATTTACCCAAGCATAAAGCATAGGATAACCTGCTATATGGCATTTATGATTATTATCCTCGATTGAAGCTGTTAATTTGTTTATTGAATTAAAGAGATAAGATAAATCAACTCCCTCTT
This sequence comes from Desulfobacteraceae bacterium, assembly GCA_030642205.1. Classification (GTDB taxonomy): domain Bacteria; phylum Desulfobacterota; class DSM-4660; order Desulfatiglandales; family Desulfatiglandaceae; genus DAOWOF01. The sequence continues at coordinate 5,958 of DAOWOF010000115.1, forward strand.
CCCAAAATCCTGCGGAAACTATAGCTTTTTTATCATCTGGAGAAATATAAAAGCCTCGTACACCTTCAGTGGAATAAACAATATTTCGAAAATTTTCGCATTCTTCTTTTGTTTTTGGCACAGACGTCATCAGCGGATACATGCCAATTCCCTGATAGGATAATTCGATCCTTTTTACTCTAGGATGCGCAATGGAACTTACCTGGAGAGGGTTACAGCCTTTGATTTTTAGAATCCCCAGCGTTAAATCATCCACTTTTTTTAAAGAAACAGGATTATATAGGTCTCCATCACCTGTCCTTTCAAGGATAATAGTAAGCACATTTGCTGAGCCAAACATTTTACGAAATTGGTTATAGACTTTGATATATTGGTGCTTAGGTGGATAAAATTCAAAAAAATCGGTCTTGATTTTCAGTTTGGTAAACATACTGTAAAAGGCACAAATGCTTAATACTGTCAAAATTATCATGATCAAAAGGCGGTTGCGCAATTGGAAACTAATTACTTTAACCCAGAAATTATCTACCTGTTTACCCATGAAATCACTCCGTTTAGTAAAATCATTATTAATGAACATGGTTATGCCACTTTACTGTCTTTACTTAAATTTCTTTGACTAGAATTCATTCTTTACTGATCTTTGATGCAGGGAAGTAAGATTGTCTTTGGAATACAAGGCATGTGAAGAGAAATGGTTGGAGAAATACAGTTAAGTATGCAGAGTTCTTTTCTCGATTTAACCCTACAACGTCATTTACTATGGCTCAATATATGGAGCCATATCTTACAAGTTGCGTTGTAGGGTTAATTCATTAAGGGCTATTACATGTTATTGGTCAACTATAATTTTAGCATTATGAATAAAAAGTACGGAACCTTTTGCCCCTGCTATAATATATTTATCTTCTCCTAATCTTCCCACGCATTGAAACCAGTTCTGTTTCATGTAAAGTGGAGATTCAATTGTTTTCCAGGTAATGCCTCCATCACGTGTTTCATAAATGGCAGCAGTATCTCCTATTGCGATACCTTTACCGTCATTCAAGATTACATTATATAAAGAATGAGTTACGCCTGTTGTAGTTTTCCAGGTTTTGCCCTTATCCTGTGAGATACATACGATGCCTTCCATTCCAACGGCTATTCCTCTGCCCTGTTGATCAAAAGCAATACTGAAAAATGTTTTGCCCCTTCCCAGATCTCGTCTTTCCCAGGTTTTGCCTCCATCAATAGTATGGAACAGCACCCCTGTTTCAGCTGCCAGCCATCCTTCAAGATTGTCAATCATATCAATATCATA
>DAOWOF010000143.1 GCA_030642205.1 Desulfobacteraceae bacterium
AATGAACAAATAAAAGAGACAATTCTTAAATTGCTGGGAAGCATTGCGCCAGAAGCTGATTTTGACGCTCTTTTGCCTGACGAAAACATACGAAAAATACTTGACATTGATTCCTTTGATTTTCTCAATCTATTTATAGGGCTTCATGAGGAGCTTGGAGTGGAAATTCCTGAATCGGATTATGGCCAGCTTAATACCCTAACAAATATTGTTGATTACATGTCTGAACGTTTAAACTGATTTCGGGCTTTGTGAAGGGAGGGCTGCGGGACGTTCCTTGGCATCTTGATTGCCGATTTTTCAATTTCTCAATCCCGCATTTCATGGCATATAGTCTCAAAGGAATTTATATTATTTATAAAGGCATCTACTATATCAGGATCAAAGTGTGTACCTTTTCTTTTATTATAATATCTGAAGCCTTTTTATGCGAATAGGCACTCTTATAAACTCTCTCGCTTGTAAGCGCATCATAGACATCCGCAATGGCTACAATCCTGGCAGAAAGTGGAATTTCGACCTCTTTAAGACCTTTTGGATAACCTGTGCCATCCCATTTTTCATGATGATAATATGCGATTTCCTTGCCCATCTTTATAAAAGAGGTACTATCCGAATCTGATTCAACTACCTTTAGGGCATCGCCGCCTATGATAGGATGCAGGGTAATAATCTTGAATTCATTGGAAGTTAACCGGCCAGGCTTTAGTAATATTGCATCAGGAATGCCAACTTTTCCGATATCATGAAGAATGGAAGAGAGATAAATAATATCAATGTATTGCCTGGTAATATAGTCTTTATATTTTGAGGATCGGGCCAGATCCTGTGCCAGAAGTTTGGTATATTCCCTGATTCTTTCCAGGTGAAATCCTGTATTCTTATCCCGGTATTCAGCTAATTTGGCCAGCCCCATAATAGTTCCAACCTTGGCATTATGAACATCTTTTAATGATTTTATAAGTTTGGTGTGCATATTTTTTCTTTTGGTAACATCTCTGATAACCATCTGGTAGCCATCTACATGGTTGTTTTTAATAAGGCATCTGGCATTGCATTCAACATCAAACATTATATTTCGTTTGTTGATAATCCGGAACTGAAAATCTTTTATATCAACTTCATTTTTAAGCTCATCAAGCATGTATTTTTCTACCCAGTACACATCATCGGGATGAATTATCTTCTTAAAATCCAGCTTGGCATGGTCATTTTCAGAGATTCCCATCATCCTGTCAAAATGCTGATTGGCCATTTTTATTTTGCCATCCGGATCAACCAGGATAACAATATCGATAATATTTTCATATAATTCCCGATAACGTATCTCGGAGTCTTCTATGTTTTTATAGAGACTGGATGTCTCTAACGAAATAGCAATCTGGGAACTTAAATACTTAACCATTTCCAAACGTTCAGATGTAAAGGCTTCTGTACTTAAATTATTTTCCAGGTAAAGAACTCCGATTAATTCTATTTTTTGGATAATCGGGATACACATAATCGATTTGGGATGGTGTGTGCAAATATGATGATCATTGGCAAATTGGGCCTCACGAACAGCATCTCCCAGTACCACCGATTCCTTTGTCCTTGATACGTAATTAATAATACTTTGTGAGAGAGACTGGTTCTCCTTAAGAGGCGTAGATTGATACAATCTGATCTTATTATTTATTGACCCCTCAACAGTGAGCCAAAGTCTGCCTTCTGATTTGAGAATCAGTGCTCCTTTTTCAGCTCCAGCATTTTCAATCACAATTCCGATTAGTTTTTTTAATAATTTATTTGGAGCTATTTCGCTGGAAATAGCTTGGGATGCCTTCATAATCGATGCCAGATCCAGGCCTGTTCCTGTAATAATATTTGATCTCAATGGAGTCTCTTTTAATACGTTTTCTTTATTAGAGCTCGTTTCGAAAATATGGGCGTAATGCTTTTCCAGATCAGAAACCTTGGCCCTTGCGCCCCATTTAATATAACAATATCGTGCATCCTCAAGATATCCCCTGGCAGTGCTGTTATCGACCAGATAGAGATTGAAATAAGCAGCCAGTTCATGAGCCAGAGCTTCTTCATTAAGGTATTGATGCTTTTGAGCCAGATCAATTGCCTTATCGTAGAGATCCCTGGCCTTGTCATTTTTTTCAAGTACCCTGGCCAACTCTGCTTCGACCAGATAATATTTATGAAGATAATTCATTGGCGCGTGATGAGACCATTTTTTCAGAATTTTTTGATTTAAGGAGATATTCTTCAGTATCTTTTTTTGTTCCTCCCCTGATACATCCCTGAACATCGCCAATTGTGCTAAAGAGGAGTAAAAATAAAAGAGGTTGCCAATGGCTAGTCCTGCTACCTGATCCAAATATTTTTCTGCCATACTTGCAGCTTCAAAAGCAGATGAATACCGGCAAAACACAAAATTTAACAGCAATTTATTAAAATAGAGGTAATAGAGAGTAGCATAATCATTCGTTTCCTGATGTATGGAAATCATCTTTTGCTCAGAATAAAATCTTCCCTCAAATTCCTGTGAATTATCCTGGTGCCCTGCTAAATTTGACACGGTTTGAGAAAATATATCATGCCTGTATAAGGCGGCTTTACTTCCAATTTGTATTATTGAATCATGGTAATATGCCATTTTTTGCTCAACATAATCCAATTCCTTGCCCGTAAGAAATAGATGATAACTATAAAAATAGGCGCAAAATCCGGCATATTCAAAATCGCCTGCTTCCAAACCATTTTTAAAACCAATAGATAGAGGTTCAAGGGTCTCTCTTAGATGCTTTTTCCCATGGGCTAAGAAGGTATTGACAATATAATAGGTTTTAGCCTTCATTTGTTTATTATCGAACTGATCCAATACCTTTAGAGCTAATTCTCCAAATTGGATGGCGGGTTGTATTTTGCCCAGAAACTTACCAAGTATCATTCCATAAGTAGCATATGAAAAGGCAGTTTCCGGAGCATTCCCGTATTTAATTGTCAGCTGGATAAGTTTAAAAACAATTAATGGCAATAACTTGGGATAAGCAAAATATGCTGCTGAACCTATGAGAATCAATATTCTGGTGGCGGCTAATTTGTTCGGATCCTGCATCTTTGGAAGATCGGCCAAGTCTTCAAAATTTTTTCCTGCAAAGAGTAATTTAACCTTCATATATTCAAGTAAAATATTGACTTTATGCGGACGAACCGGCAAATTAACTCCCAAAAGATCAAGAACATGCCTTGCAATTTCCAGGGCTTCTTGAAATTTAAACAGAGCCTTGCAAGCCTCTATTTTTAATTCATAAACCCTGATGGTATCAAGCAGGCGCCTGGCCCTTTGCAATACTGTTTGATAGAGTCGTTCCAGATCAATAAAATCACCACTGAGAAAAGCCATTTCAGCCGCTTCAATATGTAAAGCCAGTGTTATATCATATTGAGTCTGCCAGGGGTTATCATCCTGGATCGCTATCCCCTTTTTAAAATAGTCCAGGGCCTGGAGGTAGGCTGCCGAAGACTTGGCCTTTTTGCCTGCCATCAGGTTTATTTCTGCTAATTTATTTCTGCCTACTTTATCTTTTATGACATCAGTTCCGAGATTAAGTTGGTTGGCCATATCGAAGATCCTGTCTGTTTCCTGCACAGAGGGTGTATCCTTTAAAAGGATTTGCCCAATTTTTCCATGCAAAACCTGACGGCATGGTTCATCAATTAATGAATAGACTGTTTTTTGTATCCTTTCATGGGTAAATTGATATTCCAGCCGCATTTGTGTCTCTGATTTCCAGGCCTCGGTATTTTCATACTGAGGCCCATCTTCTGTGGGGACTATTAATCCTTTTTCCATTAAACCACTTAAATCAGCCCTGACATCCGCATCTGTCTTTTTACTGATTTCGGTTAAGAGTTTAAGATCAAACCTATTGCCCATGCAGGCAGCCCATTTAAGCATCATTTGTTCTTTTTTTCTTAATTGGTGAATCTCATTGATCAAAAGTTCGAGTACATTATTTGTATATCCAAGAACTTTGATCCTGTCTGGATCCCACTGCCATTCCTCTTTAGAGAAATTAAATGTCAATAATTGTTTTTTACAAAGAGATTTTAAAAAACTTTTGAGGAATAATGGGTTTCCATTGGTCTTTTCCAGGATGAGCCTTGTCAAAGGGATGACCTTTTTTCTTTCCAGGTTGAGCACATCTGAAATTAAATCGGTGGCCTGATCCAGATCAAGAGGCTTTAATTTAATGGTCCTTAATTTGTTTTTCTGCTCTATAGATTTTTTAATGGCAACCATCAAGGGATGAGACGCCGAGACTTCATTTATGAGATAAGATCCTACCAGCATAAGGTGCGGGATTTCTTTGCCTGAAAGTATAAACAGAATCAAATCAAGAGAGGCTGAATCAGCCCACTGCAGATCATCCAGAAAAATGATCAAGGCATGATCAGGTTTACAAAGGGTGCGTAGAAATTTTTTAAAAACAAGATGAAAACGATTCTGGTTCCCAACAGGCATCAGGTCTTTTAAATCAGGCTGAGGCCCAAGGAGATGTTCCATCTCTGGAATTATATCAATGATAATCCGGCTCAAAGGCCCCAGAGAAGATAGAATTCTTTCCTGCCAAAAGGAAAGGTCAACATCGCTCTTTGACAGGAATTGGTGAACAAGCCCGCGAAAGGCTTCTTTCAAGCCATGATAGGGGATGTGTTGTTTTAATTGTTCATATTTACCAGAAATAAAAATACCTTTTTCCAAGGCCAATTGTTTGAAGGCATCATGAACCAAAGCTGTCTTGCCCAGGCCTTCATGCCCTGAAATCAAGACTGTCTCATGATTTCCTTTCAAGGTTCTTTTGAAGGCCTCGTCAATTAATCCGCTTTCATCTTTTCTGCCATACAATCGCTCCTGAAAATGCAATCTTCCATAGAAATCCCGACTGCCCGGTAAAAATGCTTTTATCGTGTTTAAGGCCTTTAATTGATCAAGACATTCTTTCAAATCATTGGTGATCCCGATGGCGTTCAAATAGCGTTCTTCCGGATTTTTTGAGATCATTTTCATGATAATTTGAGAAACAGGTTCATGGATATTTTTATTGATCAAATGAGGAGGCTCAGGGGCTTTGGCAAGATGTGAATGAATGAGCTCAAGTGAATCAGTGGAAACAAAGGGGGGGGCCTTACACAGAAGTTCATAAAAGACAATGCCCATAGAATAAATATCCGATCCATAATTCAATAAGCGATTATTACGGCCGGTTTGTTCAGGAGAAATGTATGGAAGATTTTTCTGTGAGACTGATTTTTTTTTATTCCCTCTAATTTGTTCTGATTCGATAATGGCAGATTGAAAATCAATAATTTGCACATCTTTATGAGATGAATTAATCAAAATATTATGAGGAGTAATATTTAAATGGATGATGTTGTTCTCATGTATCTTTCCCAGTATTTTGGTGAGCTGTATTGCCAGGGGAAGAAACTGCCGGGTTGAAATTTCCTTTTGCCCTATCAATTCGGCTAATGTATGGCCGTAAAAGGCCTCAAATATTATTGCAAGAAGGGGTCTGTCATCCACAAGCTCATTGGCCTTAACCACACCTTTAATATTAAGGCCATGTGTTATTTTAAATTCATGAATATACTTCCGCCGTTTTGTATCAGAATGTGATCCTTTATTTAATATTTTAATGATTACAGGATGCTGCCCTGTTTTCCGGTATCCTTGATAGATTGAAGAATTAGCGCTTTCATGGATCTTATGGATAAGATTATATTTAAGCAGGGCTGTCATCAATTCGATTAATTTATATTTTCTCTTAAAATGAAAAAGATCCGGCCTTTGTACAGGCATTAAATAATTTTTGGTATAAAACTAGCAACAGAGCTTACAATATTAATGCCAGATTTTTTTAGAACAAAAACCTGTAAAATTTTCTTTCATTTCTTATCCTGTCTGCCAGGGCATGGGGTTGATATACCGGAGATTAATAATATGAAAATAAAAGATCCCTTATCGCCTGATTCGCCTATCGCAATTATCGGAATGGCTTGCTGGTATCCCGGGGCCAGAGACCCACTTACGCTGTGGGAAAATATTTTAGCGCGTCGCCGTCAATTCCGATATCTTCCCAAGCAGAGACTGCCATTAAAAGATTATTATGATCCTGATCCAAATCAAGAGGATACGACCTATAGTCCATGGGCAGCCATTATCGATGGATTTGATTTTGACTGGTCGGGCAAAAGGATTCCCTATTCAACTTTTAAGGTAACCGATATAACCCATTGGCTCGCGCTTGA
>DAOWOF010000236.1 GCA_030642205.1 Desulfobacteraceae bacterium
CAATCCAATAATAGCAATTCCAACGACAACGGAAAAAAGAGCTACCATCAGCAATATTTGCTGCTTAATCTTGAATCTTTTAGGTTTTGTATGGAATTTCATTTTTATTACCTTTTGTTTGAAGGATTACCCTTATGTCTTTATATTGCTTCCTTTTATACAAATTTCCTCTATAGTTTTGACAGAAAATCCCACGCAGAAGACCCTGACCTTATCCTGATCCGTTTCTATGAGTACTTTCAGGGCATTTTGATAAGCATGAATTGATAGTTTTGCTTTCCCCAGCTTGAAATAAATCGCGCCAAGTCTGAAGTAGGAAAAAAAATAATTCCCCTTTAAGAATAAAGCTGCTTGATAAGCCTGGATGGCCTGATTATATTCCTGCTGATTTTCATGGAGTAATCCTGTCAGAAAAGGAATATCAGGCAGAAATTCATCCTGGTCTTTTAAGGTGCGAATCAATAAGTGCCCCTTTCCATAATCACCTAAATTTATATGTATGAGAATTGCAAGAATTATTCCTTTAGTACTATCGGATCTTTGTTTTAAAAATAAGTTTATTGCGTCCAATGCCCCTGCATAATCCTCGTGAAAATAGAGATTCAAGGCATTTTGGTATTGGAGGCTTTTGGGTTGAGGCGGATCAATAATGATTTTTTGCTGATTTTTATTTTCAGGTATTTGGATATGATCATTTGCTTTTATTGATATAAGCATATCCTTTTTCGGTTTGAAAGGTTCCTCTTTGACTTTTTTTTCAGGGCTTGACTTCTTATGGGTATAGATAAAGGTGTTATTGGTTTGGATTGTTTGAAAATCTTTTTTTGGCACAAATGAAAATTCTGAATGGCCCAGGACAAGATAACCTTGAGGAAGAAGGGCTTTTTTAAAACCGGCCAGAATATTCCGAATAGCATTTTCTTCGAAATAGATAAGGACATTTCTGCAAATGATTATATCAAAGTTACAAAATTTATCTGGAAAATATTTCCCCTCAGCCAGCTCGATGTTAAAACAATCAAATTTTACCTTATCCCTAACATGATTGTTAATAAGGAAGCTGTCGCCCTTTTTTTTAAAATAATTCTCGATTATTTCCTGTTTTACTCCACGAAAGGAATTATTGCGATAAAGGCCCTTTTCAGCCCTGGATATATTGCCTGGATTGAGATCTGTTCCTGTAATCTCGATATTCCATTTTTTAAGATCAGGTATTATCTGAGAAATAAGGATGGCCAGGGTATAAGGCTCTTCACCTGTGGAACAGCCAGCTGACCATATCTTTAGTCGCTTTTCCTTTCGAGCCTTTATTATCCTGGGGAGGATGTATTCTTTAATAGCAGCACATTGATCCTGATCCCTGAAAAAATAGGTTTCAGACACCGTAATTCCATCGATTAAATACTGCCATTCATTTTCCTGGCGATCTGATTTAAGGATTTTTAAATAATTTGAAACTGATTCTGTTTTTAATTTTCCGATCCTTGTTGAAATCACCTTGGAAATTTTTTTATAATCTCTGACAGTTAGTTTGATCCCGAATTTATCGAGAACAAGCATTTTAAATAAATCATAATCTTTGCTGGAAGAGGTATTTTTTTGAACGTCTGTCATTTTTATTTAACGGTTTTTAAAAAAATTGACGATATCTCATATCAAATTATTAATATCCAGGACAGGAACAACAGATCCGGATTTGATATAAGTAAATTGAAAAAGAGATTCTTTACACTTAAATACCCTTTTTTCAGGATCATCAATCTCATTTTCATATACATTTTCAAAGCCAACCAGTTTCTCCACCAAAAGACATAAGAGGCCCTGTTTTGTTTTTAGAGCAACAAAAATATCCTTTGTTATCGTTTCTGATTTTGCCAGATCCAGGACAGGTGTGGTTTCACCATGGAGGTTTATCAAGCCAATAATTTTTGAGGTATCTTTGATTGGTCGTATTTGGGGCAGTTGATTTACTTCTTTAATATCAGAGACATTAAGTCCAAGTTCCTCTCCATCCAGTAAAAATTTCAAGATCAATTTAGCCTTTTCTTCAAGCATTTCAGATAACCCCTTTCTAAGTCTTCATGGATAGGAGAGCGACCCGCCCTTTCCAGTATCCAGTACCTCTCGAACCTTGGACGATAATTCCTTGAGGGTAAAAGGTTTCTGGATAAATCCATTGCAGCCCCTGTTCATGATTTCCTGTGCCTCGCCATCAATGCTATAACCACTTGACAAAATAACCTTGATATCAGGGTTAATGGTTTTAAGCCTGTCGTATGTCTTGCCTCCCCCTAATTTTGGCATAACCATGTCCAAAAGAACAATGTCAATGGCATTACCATTTTCGCCATACACCCTTAAGGCCTCTTCCCCATTCCTGGCCAACAGGACATTATAACTCATCATCTCCAACATGGTTTTGGCCACATCGCGAATCATCTCTTCATCATCCACCAATAAGATTCTCTCCGAACCTTTGAGAATAGTTTTGTTTTCCTCCGGATCATCTGCTTCTTTTTGCGCTTCTATTTCTTTTGCAGGCAGATATATTTTAAAGGTCGATCCATGACCATTTTTTGATTCTACATTGATATAGCCGTTATGGCCTTTTATAATCCCATAGACTGATGCCAAACCAAGACCAGTACTTTTGCTTCTTGACTTGGTTGTAAAAAACGGATCAAAGATTCGATCCAGTATACTCTCATCCATCCCAATGCCTGTATCGGTTATCATTAAAAGAACATAATTGCCTTTCTCTGGCACATAATGCCTGGCTTCAATATGATCATGGGTAGTATTCCGGGTTTTTAAAATCAGCTCACCTCCATCAGGCATAGCATCCGCAGCATTTAGAAGGAGGTTTAACAGAACCTGTTCCATCTGGCCTTGATCTGCCTGAATAGACAAAAGCCTCTTTTCCAAATCCAGCCTGATTGTAATTTCCTTTTTAGTTCGTCCAAAGGTCTCTGCCGTCTCCTTTAATAAATCGTTTAAATTAAAGAACCTTAATTCATATTGTCCTTTTCTTGCATAACCGAGCAATTGACTTGTCAATTTAGAACCGCTGCGAACTTGTTTTTCAATGCTTTTTAACATCTTGTAATTTTGATGAGATCTATCTGTATCCATCAGCATTAAAGAAGTATTGCCCATAACGCCCATCAATAGATTGTTGAAATCATGGGCGATACCAGCGGCCAGGGTACCAACCGCCTCCATTTTCTGTGCTTGCTGAAATTGAGCCTCTTTACGTTTTTGTTCAGTAAGGTCATGCAGGATAATAATGCTGTTTTGCTCTCCTTCTTCAAGAAGCAGGATTTTGATCTCAACCAGTTTATTATTCATCTCTAATGGCATCTCGGCCGTAACAATTTTTTTGTCCCGCTGTGTTTGATCCAGCAATGACCTCATTACGCTATGACTATCCACATTAAATAATTGTAAAAAATTGGTTCCTAACAATTTTTCCTCGTCCTTGCTAATCAAGGTCAATACTGCTGGATTAGCGTATACAATCTTGCCTTGGGCTGTAATTTCCAGAATTCCTTCAGACATGCTGTTAAGGATTATTTCCAGATGGCGTTTGTTTGAGATCAATTCATGGGTGATAATTCGTGGAGCAATACTTTCAAAACCCAGAACCCGATCTTCAATTCTTTTCAAATCTCCTTTCTCGACAAGATCCATAACCCTAAGAATATTTTTGGCCATGATATTA
>DAOWOF010000042.1 GCA_030642205.1 Desulfobacteraceae bacterium
GCGCTTGCAGGTCCACGGTGGGGCAATTATTATCAGGAAGTATCGCAAAAAGGGGTGGATATTATGCTCCTTGTAGATGTTTCTTCAAGCATGCTGGTTCAAGATCTTAAACCCAATCGCCTTGAACGCGCCCGCCGGGAAATTATTGATTTTTTAAGAGTAGTACAGGGAGACAGAGTAGGATTGGTTGCTTTTTCAGGGGCTGCTTTTGTTCAATGCCCCCTGACTCTTGATTATGGAGCCCTGGAAATGTTTTTAAATGCCATAGGCCCTGATCTTTTGCCTGTCCCTGGAACTGACATGGGGGCTGCTATTGATACCAGTCTATCAGCCTTTGACTTCAAGGCAGAAACTGATAAGGTAATCCTGTTGATAACTGACGGAGAGGATAATGAAAATAGAGGCATAAAGGCATGTAAAAGGGCAGCAAAAATGGGAGTCAAGATTTTTGTCTTCGGCCTTGGCGATGCCTCTGGAGGCCCTATTCCATTAGGCAATGACAGGGGAGGCTTTCAAAAAGATTCTGATGGAAATTTGATTTTGTCAAAATTAGATGAAAAAGGGCTGCATCATATGGCAGAGCTTACAGGGGGCGTTTATGTTCGTTCGGTAGCAGGAGATCTGGATCTGGATATGCTCTATTTTGATGGCATTAAAAAAAGAACCAAAGACGAGATCCTTAAAAGCGGAAAAATAAAGCTCTATGAAGAGCGATTCGTTTTTTTCCTTCTGGCAGCCATTCTTTTTTTAATTATAGAAGATATGCTTGGAACTTCAAGGAAGATTACCTAAGATAGAGGTTTTCTTGAAGAAATCAATGCGAGGGGATAGATTGTTCAAAATCAGTTTTATTGTTACACTATTATTCATAAGCCTCGCCGCTAATCAGGTGCGAGCTGATGAAGATCCTGACAATCTCTACCGGGACGGTTTGTTTAAAGAGGCTCAAGAGGCTTATTCCAGGGCTGATATGGACAATCCAAAAGATATTCGGTATCGGTATAATCGTGGTTGCGCGGCCTATCAAACTTCAGATTATAAAGGAGCGACATCTGCCTTTACAAGTGTGTTATCCAGGGTAAAAGATCGGCAAATAGCATTTAGGAGCCATTTTAACCTGGGAAACAGCGCCTTTAAACAAAACGATTATGCCCTGTCTTGTGAGCAATTTACTGAGGCTCTCTGTTTAATCCCTGAAAGCCCTGATGCCCGGTATAATCTGGAACTTGCGCTAAGGGCACTGAAAAAGCAGAAAGAAAAAGAAAAGGAATCTCAAAACCAAAAAGATTCTTCCCCCAGGAAAGAGGGGGGCGGACGAAACAAAGAGGAACAAAAGGATCAGGGAAAGCCTCCAAAACAAGATTCTGATCCCCAAAAAGATGGGGAGAATAAGCAGGATAAACCGGCTGAGCAGAAAAAGGATCAAGGAGAGCAAGAAAAACAGGATAAAAACGGCAAAGATATGCCACAGCCAAACCTGGATGAGAAAAAGGCCGAGGCCTTGCTCAATAATCTAAATGAGGATCGGGCCAGGTTTATGAAATTCCGGATTCCAAAGGATAAAAAACATGGCGTTGGTTCAGGCAAGAACTGGTAAAATCAGAAATAACATAGTTGCCCTGCTTTTGGCATTTTGCCTCTTAATACCCTGGACAGCTGCCGCTGATGTGTCTTTAACATTATATTTGGGGCCAAAAAAGGCCACTATAAATGATACGATTAATATGACCCTTACAGTGTCCGGAACTCGTAAAACGCCTCCTCCTTTTATCAATGGTCTGGAATCTTTCCATGTATTTGAGGGCGGAAGTTCCAGTCAAGTCAAAATTATTAATGGCCAATACACTTCCAGCATTAAATATTTATACACCCTTAACTCCAAAAAAGAAGGGACATTCAGGATTGGACCAGCCGAAGTGATTATTAAAGGCAAGAGATATCAAAGTAATACAGAAATCCTGGATATCACTCCCCCTTTACACTCAAAGGGACCCAGGCTTGGTAAATTATTTTTAAACGCCAATCTTTCATCTTCCAGGGCCTATGTGGAGGAACAGCTGATCTATACCTTAAAGCTTTACCGCCAGATCAGAGTGAGAGACGTTTCACTGGAACTGCCCGGGAATGAACAACTGACATTCAAACAGCTTGGAGATACCAATGAATACCAAACAATGTATAATGGTCAGGACTATCAGGTCCTGGAAGTCAATTATTCCATTATTCCTAAAGCTCCGGGAACTTATGGAATTAAACCCTCCCGAATGAGGATGAAAATTTTTGATAGTAGAGGAAGGTCCTATGGTTCTTTTAATGACCCATTTTTTAATATGTCCACAGGACAATCCAGGCTTATTTCCAGTGAGCCGCTGGAATTACAGGTATTATCCCTCCCTGAAACAGGCCGCCCTGCCAATTTTAGCGGATTGGTGGGCAGATTTAAAATAAAAGCTGGTTTGACGCCTTCAACCATAAAGGAAGGTGAATCAGCAACACTGACAGTACAAACTACGGGGCATGGCAATATCAAGCATATCCCTGATATACAATTTCCAGGGATTGAGGATATAAAAGTATACGCGGATCAACCAGTCTTAAACAACTCTTTTGATAACAAAGGACAAAAAGGCTCAAAGGTTATGAAATGGGCGCTTGTGCCCGAAAAGGAAGGAAATTTTAATATACCAAGTCTGACTCTTAGTTTTTTTGACCCAGGCAAGGAAAAATATATCATTATAAAGACATACCCTCTTGATCTTATGGTCCTGGCGGGACAGATACAGGATGATAAAATTCCTATTAATCTTTCATCTCAGGATACCACTTCAAAGAAACAGACCATAAAAGAACTGGGTCATGACATCCTTCCTATCTACACCTCAATAAAAGGGGTGCAGTTTGATGTTCCTCTAAGACCCCGTGGGCTGATGATATGGATCTTCCTGATTTCCCCTGTTATGTTATATCTGGGATCCTTTTTTGCTATAAAACAGCGCCAAAAAGCTTTTAAAACCGCGGGCCTGAACCAGGCAAGAAAAGCAGCCCGGATATTTGCCAAAAGGTGCGGACAAGAGGGGCTTAAAGCAAATGACCTGATCCTTTATTGCAGGGACTATCTGAATGATCGCATGGGCTTGCACTTAGGCTCCCTGACTGCATTGGAGGCCGCCAGAATATTGCTTTTAAAAGGTGTAGCCAGAGAAACATCTGACCAGTTTTTTCAGCAGCTAAAAATAATGGAAGCCGCCATTTACAGTGGCAGGGATGATCAAATGGTTTTTAAAACGGAGGATTTAATTGAAATAGTTAAAAAGATTGACAAGGAGCTAAGGTGAGAAAAATTGTCCTACTCCATTTTTTTACATTATTACTTGGGATGTTTTCCGTTGCTTATTGTCAGGAAACCGGATGGGAGGAAGTCTTTTTCAAGGCTAGTCAGGACTATCAGAAAGGACGATTTGAAGACGCGAAAAAAAAATATCAACTCCTTATAAAAAGCGGGAAGCAAAACGGATATCTATATTATAATATCGCCAATACCTGCTATCGGCTTGGGCAACTTGGAGAAGCTATTCTCTATTATGAAAATGCCCGTTTCCTGATGCCAAGGAATGCCGATCTAAACGCAAACCTGGCCTATGCGCGCGATCAAGTCCAGGACGATATAGATGATCCTTCCTCCTTTTTTAAACTGGCTTTTTTCTGGCTTGATTCTTTGAGCCTGATTGAACTCTTTTGGAGTTTTGCAGTCCTTAATCTTGTTTTCTGGGCTATTCTTTTGAGGAGAATCTTTTCAAGATCTGAATGGAGCTACTATCTTTTTCTGATAATATTTATCATATGGGGCATTATTGGAACCTCCTTCGGTCTTAAATATTTTGAGCTCATGACTGATGACCGGGCTGTAATATTCAAAAAGGAGGTAGATGTGCTAGCAGGACCTAATTCAAATGATACGCTGCTTTTCAGGCTCCACGAGGGGTCAATAATACATCTTGATCGAAGGGAGGGAGGATGGTCGCTTATTAGGTTGCCCAACAAAAGGGGTTGGGTAGAAAATAATTCCATTGCAATTATCAAAGGACACCTGCCTGCTGAATAGACTAAGACCAAAAATCACGTTTTTTAAATGCCTCTGAACATCAATAGCAACGTTGCTATTGATGCTTATTGTTTACCAAAAAAACACTTTGCCACCAGACACTAATATAAAAACTGGAGAATAATAGTTATGCCAATTTATGAATATGAATCCCTGGACCCCAATAAGGGATGTCAAAAATGTATAAATCGCTTTGAGGCCATTCAATCAATAAATGAAATGCCACTGGCAACTTGTCCTTCCTGCGGTCAAAAGGTGAAAAAGATTATTTCCTGGTGCCAGGGAACCATAGGGGAGTCTTCGGGAGAATCTAATTCAATTTTAAACAGGATAAAAAGCTTTGAATCACAAGGACAGTGGGGGCATGCTGGTGAGCTGGCAGATAGACAATCGGAAAAAACCAAAGATAAGTCTTTAAAAGAGAGGGCGCTGGATAATTATAAAAAGGGTGGATATAATACAGACTGGCATGAAAAACAATAACTTTTTACTAACTCTATGTAGCTAAATATCCACAGCAGCGCTAATCTGATTAAACCATGAAAAACTCAGAGGTCTCAAACAGTTTCAAAGTTTTAATCAGATCAGCGCTGCCTGTCTGAAATCAGCATCCTTGAAATAACGGAATAATTGCAAATTTATTTAGATATTATTGCATAAGAAATGAACAATGAAGAAAATCTCTAAATTATTGGATCAGGAAAGTTTTTTAAAAAATCTCTTTGAAGCAATTCCTTGCGGTCTCCTCATCATAGATGGCGAAAGACGAGTGCAGGCAGTAAATAATGTACTTGAGATGACCTTGGGAATCTCAAGTACATCGGTTATAGACAAACTTGGTGGAGAAGCCCTTGGCTGTATTACCGCTCTCAAAAAGGAAGATTCTTGCGGTTTTTCTGAAGAATGTCAGATATGCCAGGTTCGCAGGACCGCAGAGGATGCCCTTTATGGTAAACAAGTTCATAGAAGAAGGGCAAAAATGCGGTTGATTGTTAACGGAGATATCCGTGATTTACAATTTCTTTTAAGCGCTGCACCTTTCGTGCATGATGGTGAGAGACTGGCAATCATTCTTTTAGAAGACATGACGGAGTTAAATGAACTCCGCAAACGCCTTAAAACAGAGCAGAGCTTCGCAGGAATAATAGGCCAGGACCCCAGGATGTTAGAGTTATTTGAAACAATTGAGAGTCTTGCAGATGTAAACGTACCGGTTCTCATCCAGGGTGAAAGCGGTACAGGTAAAGAATTGGTTGCAGCGGCTATCCACAGCGAAGGCCCACGATCAAACAAACCCTTTGTTCCAGTCAATTGTGGAGCCTTGCCGGAAGGCTTACTTGAAAGTGAGCTATTCGGGCATGTCAAGGGAGCTTTTACCGGAGCTGTGCGTGACAAAAAAGGCCGATTTGAACTTGCCGATCGCGGCACTCTATTTTTGGATGAAATTGCGGATTTGCCAAAGGTTATGCAAGCAAAACTGCTGCGTGTTTTACAAGATGGAAAATTTGAGCGAGTGGGTGATGAAAAGACGATATTAGTGGATGTCCGTATTATAAGCGCTGCTAACCGTGACCTGAAGACTGAAATGAAGGTGGGTAATTTTCGTGCTGATTTATATTACCGGATAAATGTAGTCCCTGTATATTTGCCTCCATTGAAAGAACGAAAAAACGATATCCCGCTTCTTGTCAAACACTTTATTTATAAGGCGTCAAAAGAGGGGCAAAAGGCAACGGATATTTCAAAAGAGGCTATTGCCATTATGATGGACCATCCCTGGCCTGGCAACGTCCGTGAACTCCAGAGCGTAATCAGGTATGCCCTTATAAAGTCAAAAGGCGAGGTTATTCGAGAACAACATCTTCCACCTGATATAATAAAAGTAAAAAGCATTTCTCTCCCACGAGGACAGTTTAAAAAGCTGAATCCTGACAGTGTCAGGGACGCATTGATCAAGTCAGGAGGTAATAAGGCAAAGGCCGCAAGATTCCTTGGAGTTGGCCGCGCCACCCTTTATCGGTTTTTTGCTGATAACCCTGATCTATCATAATATAATTATGCTTTAGGAAATATGGACAAATAAAGACTTTTTACAAAAGAGCATATCAAGAAAAATTGGGTTATGCGGCAGGATTAAGCCTCCAGTTTAAAACCTGATTCCTTTGCGGAATGGGGGATAATCTTAAATAGCTAAATAATTTGACATAAAGTATTTTTGGCCGTATGTTGTTCTTGTCATGCCTAGGATAGCCCGAATAGATACTCCCGGCCTCTTGCATCTTGTTATAATCATGAGGAATAGAACGCCGAAAAATATTCAAGGATGATAAGGATCATGAAAATTTCATTGAACGGCTATCTATTCTCCTGCCTGAAACCAGGATCCAATGCTGCGCATGGTCATTTCTATCAAATCACGCCCATTTTTTGTTAAAAAGCGGTCATGCAGTAATTGCCGTTCTAATGAGAAGATTACTTGCCGGATATGCGGTAACATATAACAGGAGGCGATTTGATAAAAAGCATTGGTAGTTTGGATGAAGTGAAAAAAATAAGGCTGGCCGGACAGGATTGAATCAAGAGCGATCAATGAATATTAGGGAAAAGCTTTTTTGTAAGAGATATTTTTTTGGAATCGAAATAACAGTTTTCCCGGAAATATACACTCAAAAGCTTGGGCTATGATTTTGAAAAGGTTGTTGAGAGGAGTTCCATATTATTCCAGGTGAAAAAGGATTACATAATTGGAAGAGGGAGGCAGAAGAAATAAGGTTACCAACTGGAAACCTGAGATGTTTGAATATTTAAGGTCGTCCCCCCCTCATACCTAATATAATAATTTTTTTAGAAAAATTTGATGGAGGATATGCCTATGGCAATGGAAACAATAAATTTAAGTGACTTGAAAGGTGAATTCAGGACAAAGGTTAATACACTGTTAGAGGGAAGCAACCTGAACCTTTGTCTCACCTGCGGTGCCTGTGCAGGCGGTTGTCCTGCAACCGGCCTTGAAAATATGGACCCGAGAAAATTTGTAAGGATGATAGTTCTTGGTCTTGACGAAGAAGTAACTACCACCCCCTGGGTATGGATGTGCAGTATGTGCCAACGTTGTATCTATGCCTGTCCCATGAATGTTGATATTCCACAAATGATCGGCCTGGCTAGGCAGGCCTGGCCTCGCGAAAAGCGGCCTAAGGGGATTCTAGGTTCATGCGATATGGCCTTGAGAAATGATTCATGCAGTGCCATGGGTGCAGCTCCCGAGGATTTTCAATTTGTCGTGGAAGATATATTGGAAGAGGTGCAAGAAGATCAGGAAGGATGGGACAAGCTTCAGGCACCCGTTAACAAACAAGGTGCATACTTTCTCCTCAACCAGAACTCCAGGGAACCTGTGACAGAACCCGATGAGATGATCCCGCTCTGGAAAATTTTGAATCTTGTGGAAGCAGACTGGACATATAGCACAAAGGGATGGGCAGCAGAGAATTACTGCATGTTCTTGCAGGACTGGGAGGCTTGGGAGCACATTACCAGAGTCAAGGCCAAGGCCGTAGAGGATTTGGGGTGCAAGGTCTGGCTCAACACTGAATGAGGCCACGAATTCTTTGCATTCCGGGCCGGACTGCAAAAATTCAATATTTCTCACAATTTCGAGCTTAAGAGTATCATCCAGTATTATGCCCAATGGATAAAAGAAGGAAAGCTCAAGGTAAATGCCGACTGGAACAAGGATTTAAAAGTGAAATTTACTGTGCAGGATCCCTGCCAACTAGTCAGAAAAAGTTTGGGTGATCCAGTGGCAGATGATCTTCGATTTGTAGTGAAAACGGTCGTTGGGGAAGAAAACTTTATAGACATGACTCCTAACAAATCCAACAATTATTGCTGCGGCGGAGGCGGAGGATATCTACAGTCAGGATATCCTGATGCACGGCACCAATATGGCACTGTGAAATTGAACCAGATTTTGGATACAGGGGCCGACTATTGCATTACCCCTTGTCACAATTGTCACGCCCAGATTCATGATCTTGCAGAGCATTTTGAAGCTCCTTATTATACTGTTCATCTCTGGACCATTATTTGCCTTTCTATGGGTATCCTTGGTGAAAATGAACGCGAATATCTTGGACCCGACCTGGCAGAACTTGGGCTATAAGAAAGAGAAGAGGATCAAATTTTTATTTGATTTCTTTTAAGTTTATTTAATAAAAAGAAATTCTTGCAGATACCCATATTTTGCAGGTATCTGCAAGAGCCTTAAAAGGTTCTTGTTTTCTTGCCACTTTTCTCCTCGCTAAACTGCGTAACTGACATCGGCAGGCGTTATGTCAAATTTTCTCACCAAATCCACCATAGGCATTCCCAACTCATCTACCACAGTCTAGCATGATGCAAGGAGATATCTGTTCGGGTTATCCTGCGCATACCAACAATATATAACCAAAAATACTTTATACCAAATTGTTTGATTATTTAAGGCCGTCCCCTGTTTTATTTAGTGGCAACCATAAGTTTTGTGTTTGGAGAAGCATGAGAATTATCAGGATTTTGAATATCAACAGGATAGGGATGTGGGTTGATGGACTTTTTACGAGTCAATCGACAGTCGCATTAAGGAGATGATCAAATATGTCCATTGCTGTTGTTGCTGAAAAACCGGCGGTTGCCCGGGATATCGCCAAAGTCCTTAAGGCAGATAAACAGGGACGGGGATATCTCCATGGTGGCGGTTACATTATAACCTGGGCTATCGGCCATCTTGTAGGTCTTGCAGAGCCTCACATAATGAATGCCAGATGGAAGACCTGGCGCAAGGAATACCTTCCCATGCTGCCAGCAGAATGGAAACTCAGTGTCCTGAATCATACAAAGAATCAGTTTGAAATAGTTAAAAAGATTATTAACTCTCAGAAAGTAGACAGTATTATTTGCGCGACAGATGCCGGACGGGAAGGTGAATTGATATTTACCTATATATATAAAGCTGCAGGATGCAAAAAACCTGTAGATCGTTTATGGATTTCCTCTTTAACACCGGAAGCAATCTCAAACGGCTTTGGAAATTTACGGAGGGGAGAGGACTATGAACCTCTGGCATCCGCTGCGATAGGGAGAAGCAGGGCAGACTGGCTGGTTGGCCTTAATCTCTCCCGCGCCTATAGCTTAATTCAGGGCGAAAGCCTTTCGGTTGGACGTGTTCAAACGCCAACACTTGCTATGTTGGTTGAAAGGGAGATTGCCATACAAGGATTTACGCCTCAAGACTATATTGAAGTGGAGGCCCAATTTTCACCTGCAATTAAAAATGATAAGCCTGATAATATAGAAGAAATTACATCCTATAAAGGCAAATGGTTTCAATATAAAGACAAAAATAAAAATCCATCTGCTGAATCCGCTGCTAAAAATATGCGTCTTTCAGGAGATGGAAATGATGCAGGAATGATAATAGATCGTGTCAAGACCGGTAATGCAAAGATTAAGGATTTTTCATCCAAGTTGAAGCAGACACAGCCTCCCATTTTTTATGATCTTTCGGATCTACAACGAGATGCCAATCGATTATATGGGTTTTCGGCTAAAAAGACACTTGATCTTGCCCAAAAGCTTTATGAAGAGAAAAAATTGCTCTCCTATCCCCGCACGGACAGCCGCTATCTCACAAAAGATGTTTCCATGACGCTTGGCAAGATTGTGAATTGCATTTCAGGTCCATACAGGGAGCATTTCCCTTTTGATAAAAAGCTCCCAAAGCTTGGGAAGCGCTTTGTAAATGATGCCAAGGTAACAGATCATCATGCAATTATTCCCACTGCAATATCTTCCATTAAAATCTCTCTTAGTCCTGATGAAGAAAAAATCTATGATCTCGTATGTCGGAGGCTCTTATCCGCATGGCTTGATAATTTCAAGACCAGGATTACAACAGTTATTACCGAAGTATCCTCATCGATTGACAAGAGCGCAGACCCTATAAAAGATTTATTCCACACAAAAGGCGTAATTGTGAAACAGATGGGCTGGAAGGCACTGGAAATCAGATTAAAAAACCCAGCCAAAACCAAAGAGACATCCGAAGGAATACTGCCATCCTGTCTCGAAAAAAATCAGGAGCAAAAAGTTGTTTTAGCACAGTCCTTGAAAAAGAAAACAAGGCCCCCTGTTCGCTTTACAGACGCTACATTGCTAACAGCCATGGAAACAGCTGGCAAGATTCTGGATGATAAAGCACTTACCGAAGCAATGAAAGAAAAGGGGCTCGGAACACCAGCGACTCGCGCGGCAATATTTGAGACACTTATAAAACGTGAGTTAATAATGCGCAAGAGAAAGACCCTTGAGCCTACAGAAAAGGGAATCCGACTTATCAATATGGTTCATCCTGATGTGAAAAGTCCCATTATGACTGGAACCTGGGAACAAAAACTCAAACAAATCGAAAGAGGACATGGCGATCTTGATAAATTTATGCAGGAGATAGAGGCCTATGTCTCTGATGTGGTAGGCAAGGCATTTGCTTTAAACAATAAGATCTCAGATAGGGTAAATCCACCCTCATTTTTTAATGAAGAAATCCCTGCGCCTACTGATGAAGATTATTATATCGCGCAATCATTTTTGGATGGTCCTCAATCCTGGGCAAATGAAGACGCTTCCTTAAAAATAACAAATGAGGATAAACAGACAAACAAGAAAAGCGTCAGATCATTAGCAGATAAGATCAGAGAGGATAAGGATCCTGACCTCCTCAAGGCCATCCTTGTTAAAATCTTTGACTTTGATTCCTTTAGACCATTTCAACAAAAGGTCTGCGAGTCAGTAGTAAAAGGAGAAGACGCGCTTCTGGTTATGCCCACAGGCGCAGGAAAATCTTTATGCTACCAGCTTCCTGGTATTGCTCGTGGAGGAACAACTCTTGTGATAAGCCCACTCATTGCGCTTATGGAAGATCAGGTAAAAAAATTAAAGGAGATTGGTCTTATAGCAGAGAGAATTCATTCGGGGCGCAGTAATTTTTTTTCACGACAGGCATGCGTTGATTATCTTGATGGAAGACTGGATTACCTCTTTATTGCACCGGAACGTCTTGGGGTTAAAGGTTTTTCTGAAATGCTGGCTACGCGAAAACCCTCCCTCATTGCTATAGATGAGGCCCATTGTATTTCACAGTGGGGACATGATTTTCGACCTGATTACCGGTTGATGGGAGAACGTCTCCCTATCCTTCGTCCGTCACCGATTCTTGCTATGACAGCCACTGCCACGACTCTGGTTCAAGAGGATATTATTCAATTACTGCTACATGGTCCCAAAAAATTCATACATGGCTTTCGGCGAACAAATATTGCAATTGAGGTCGTTAAACTAGCACCCGGAGAAAGGGATGAGGCTATACAGGAAATATTACGGGACCAGGCATCAAGACCAGCCATTATTTATACCTCAACCAGAAAAAAGGCAGAGGCCATGTCCAATATATTAAAGACTCATTTTACTACAGCCGCCTATCACGCTGGGCTTATGCCAAAGATACGCAATGAAGTTCAATCAGCATTTTTATCAGGACGATTAGAAGTAATTGTCGCGACTATCGCGTTTGGAATGGGAATAGATAAACCGGATATCCGAACAGTGGCGCATATGGCATTGCCCGCGAGTCTTGAAGCTTACTATCAGGAAATTGGCCGAGCGGGACGGGATGGTAAAATGTCACGAGCAATATTGTTTTACTCCTATGCTGATTGCTATATGCACTTGTTTTTTCACAAGCGAAATTATCCTGATCCTAGTCTCTTACAAGAGATTTATAATCAACTTAAAGATACAAAAGAATCTAAAGAAACTATTCGTAACCAAGTAAAAATGACCGAAGATGAATTCGCGGCAGCGCTGGAAAAATTATTGGTGCATGGCGGAGCCTTGATTGATTCGGCAGAAAATATTAAGCAAGGCCATAACCACTGGCATGATACCTATAAAGATCAAAGTTCGCACAAGCTGAATCAACTAAATGAGATAATTCGATGGGCTGAATCCTATTCCTGCCGCATGCTGCAGTTGATTCGTCATTTCGGAGACACTGAAGACAATGAAGGGGCTTGCGGTCTCTGCGACTACTGTGCCCCAAATAATAATATTTTCTCGAAAATACGTTCACCAAATGAAAAGGAGGCAAAGATAATAAGCGCGATCATTTCCTTCTTGAAAAAGATGAATAATATTGGGACAGGGGCCCTCTATAATAAAATATGTTCTGATGGATTATTCTCCCGCACTGAATATGAGCAACTGTTGAATGGCCTGTTCCATGTGGAATTAATTAATCTTACTGATCATTCATTTAATAAAAACGGAAAAACGATCAACTATCGAAAGGCAGCAATTACTACTAAAGGCTATAGTTTTAAGCAATCCGAAACAGAACATATTATATTGACCGGAAAAGCGCCCGAATCAAAGAAAAAAGCAAGGTCAATTCCACGAAAAGGCAAAGATAAAAGATCCGAAATATCTTCTGCGATCGACCCGAAGATTTATGAGGTGTTAAAAGAATGGCGTCTAAAAGAGGCTAAAAAAATTGGAATTCCAGCCTTCCGAATATTTAGCAACAGGACATTAAATCAAATGGCTTCAGATCTTCCCCGTGATGAGAAGAGCCTGCTGGCAATACATGGCATCGGACCAATATCCATAGATAAATATGGAAAACAGATTCTGGAGATTATTAGCAAGGAATCAATATCCTGAAACTCTACGGCAAAAAGAAAGTGAACACCCAGTGGAACTTGTTCTCTATTGTCCATAACTGATGTTACGCATGCAACTTTTGAAGTTCATTAAAACTTGCTTTCAAAGCTGCAA
>DAOWOF010000047.1 GCA_030642205.1 Desulfobacteraceae bacterium
GACCCAGAATTGAACTGGGGACACGGGGATTTTCAGTCCCCTGCTCTACCGACTGAGCTATCTCGGCAAAATTTAGATATTGTATAACCTTTGTTTAATTGAAGGTCAAGAGATATTTCGGAGGGAATTTATGCTTTAATAAAAAGACATAATAACTACCATACCCTGACAGACACAACAAACCATGAAAAGGAGGCAGATCTTACCATCATTTTCATATAAAGTCCTATCTACAGTCTTGTCATGGCAGCTTAAATAGCGACCTTTATGTTTCATCTATTTCCAAATCAAGCTCCAAAGAATCAAGATCCAGGGATATTGATTGATCCTTTTCATCCTCAGCTTGACCTGGCTCGTCTGTAAACTCATCCGAATTTATAATGGTTGCTACAGGATCAATATCAACTGCATCGTTATTATCAGATTCTGGTGATAGAAATTCTTGATCAAATACGATATCATTTTCATCTGTTTGTACGATTTTATAAGAGGCATCCTCATGGTTGTCAATGGAGAGGTCATCTATGGAAAGAGAGATTTCATTATCTTCAACCAAGTCTGATGTCTCTCCCAGGTCGGTGGATAAATCAACCATTTCCGATGAATTCAGGGTTTGGTCAGAAGAAATTTCCTCAAGTTCTATTTCAAGCTCCTGACTATTCTGGAATGTAGCTTCCATTGCTTCAATAGCCTGGGAATCTGCGGTGTTGACAGCAATCTCTTCTTTAACAGCCATAGAGTTACTAAACATCTCAGCATCTACAATTTCATCTCCTGGTATCCCGGCTTTGCCTGTTAATTCTTGAAGCAGGGCAGGGGGTGTAGATTTATAAGCCTGAAAACCCAGGATATCTCTTTCATCTGAGATGCTCTTATTGCATTTAGGACATGTTTCATTATAATCGAAACTAATAAAATTGCAATTGTGGCATTTCATTTGGATCTCCATTAATTTTGTTAAAAAAATGAGGCCAAAATAGCCTAAAGGGATTATGGATGCAATTTTAATGCCTTTTATCAAGCTTATATAAAAAATCTACCTTTATTTTTAATATCGTCGCAGTTATGGAATCAGGAAAGGGGGGAAAAGGCGCTGCTGCTTTGATTGCCCGTATGGCCTCCTGGTCAAGAATTTCATATCCGGCAGATTTTGAGATTGTTTCGTCTATTAATTGCCCTTTCCGGTTTAATCGAAATATGATTAGAGATTGACCCTCCATGAGATTTTCTTGGGCATCTTGAGGATAATCCCAATTTTTTGCCAGGCGCTTCTTTATTATTGTTGTATAGGGAAAGTATTTTTGCTCCTTGGTATTTAATGAGATTGTTTCTTCCTTTTCTTGCTGGATTTTCTTTTGGTTGGCAAGCATTTTTGTCAAATTATCAGCTGTTTGATCATTGGCGAGGGGATCTACAGGTGGCCTCATAAACTTCACCTTATATGTTTTTAAAGACTTGGTCACCCATTCGAAAGGGATTGTATTTTGTAAACTGGCAAAAAGAATAATATGAAACAGAAAAGATACTAACAGGCAAATACGCATAACTGTAAAATTCATATTAAACTTTAGAAAGGGATTATAGTTATTTTTGGTTTTTTGGCCCATTAACCCACCAGCTATTATCTTTATCAAACCACCATGAAGTACTATGTGTTGATAATATTTTTTTAGCTAACTGTTTTGCGCTTTTAGTCCTAAGTCTTCTGATCACATGAGAAAGCCATTCTTTTGCATTCTGATTTCCTAAATCGAGCTGTTCTTTGAGATCCAGAATGAGATCAAGTTGGTCCGCATCATTTGCAAGTTTTGACTCCAAAGATTTATCCTCATTGAATTCAGAAAATAATGTCTTGATTTCATTTCCAAACCCTAGTTCCTTAAGTTGATCATCAAGGGCTTGTTCTTCCTCAACTTTAACATATTTTTTATTGACATAATTATGATCTCCTGTCCTGGCCTCAGGAAAATCGTGGAAGAGGCACATCAGAACCACTTTTTTTCTATCTGCTTTATCTTCAAGAAAGGCAAGTACATATCCAATAACAGCCGTCCGAAAAGAATGATCTGCAACAGACTCTCCCCCTGATCCAAGGAATTGATATCCAGTTCGGGGTGATTTTTTTAGCATACCAATTTCAAATAAAAATTCTGTAATTCTCTGCATTAATATCCATGTCCTTTCTTTAAGAGGGAAACCGTATAAGGATTAAGGGTAATTCGTTTAAGTTCTCAATATACATTATCATAAAAGATTATAGACAGTAAAAATAATTCAAAAAGGCGTATTCTTTTATTCAAAGAATGATGATATCTTGATTTATGCTGTTGTAATGTATAGACTGAAATAGTATTAATTTGTAGTATGATGATATTGAAAGGTAATTAAGAAGGGAAATGATGGATGGAACAGGTGGAAGAAAGGTACTTACCTACCCTAATATAATTTTAAGGAGTACTGCTGAGTCTGTAACAAATATTGATGATGATCTTCAAGATTTAGTGGCCCTGATGATCAAGGTCATGTATGCCTCGTCTGGCATTGGTTTGGCTGCCAATCAGATAGGAGAGTTAAAACGTGTTATTGTTTTTGATCAAGATCCTGAATCCAAGGAACAAAAACCTGGTGTTTTGGTCAATCCTGAAATCGTATCAAGGGAGGGTAAAATCGTTTACAAAGAGGCATGCCTTAGTGTTATTGATTTCACCTCAGATGTCTCACGAAATTCCAGGATCCATGTCAGGGGGCATGATCAATATGAAAATCAGGTGGATATTGAGGCCTCTGATCTTGCAGCCATTTGTTTGCAGCATGAGATCGATCACTTAAATGGAAAACTTTTTATAGACCATATCAGTAGTCTTAAAAGATCCATGTATAAAAGACATCTTAAGAAAGAATTAAAAAAGGCACAGAAAAAAGACTCATAGTTAGCGCCCGAACGAAAGCTGTCTTTTTTGCCAATCTCTTTGTCAGATAAAAATTTTAATACTCATAATATCCAATGTATTCCTGCGATTAAAATTTTATTTGGCCTTGACAGATAAGCGCAGACTTCGAAAAAACCTGGTTTTCGTTCAGACTCTAGTTTCAGGCAATTTTTATCCGAGTCGCTAATCCAGCCAAAAATTTTTCCGGAAAACTATTCATGAGAACCACTATTAAAAAGGAACAAATTCCATTACACCCAAATATCATTTTTATGGGTACACCTGACTTCGCGGTACCAACTTTGCAAGCCTTGGTTGAAAACAGCTATAATATCCTGGCTGTAATTACCCAACCTGATAGACGCAAGGGGAGAGGTCAAAAGATATCATTTTCGCCTGTAAAAGAAGCTTCAATCAAATATAATCTTGAGGTATTACAACCTGCCAGTGTTTCAGAACCTGGTATATGCGAAATGATAAGGCATAAAAAACCGGATCTTTTAGTAGTAGTAGCCTTTGGACAGCTATTAAAAAGAGAATTCCTTGCAATACCTTTATTTGGAGCTATCAATATCCATGCATCTTTATTGCCTAAATACCGTGGTCCAGCCCCTATACAGTGGGCTATTTTAAATAATGATAAAAAGACAGGTCTGACTGCCATGCTAATGGATGAAGGACTTGATACCGGTCATATGATACTTCAGGAAGAACTGGAAATCGATCCGGAAGAGACATGTGGGCAATTGCATGACAAGCTCGCCAATATGTCTGCGGCTTTTATTCTTGAGACTCTCAACCATATATCTTTAAACCGATTTGATGCTATTCCTCAAAATGAGCTTCAATCAACGTATGCTCCAAAAATAGATAAAAATAAAGCCCAAATTAATTGGCATCAATCCGCCCGCACTATTGCAATCCTTTCCCGGGCATTAGATTCTTGGCCAGGGGCGTTTACCACATTGGGAAATAAAAAAATAAAACTTTTTTCTCCCTTAGTTATAGATAATGAAGATAAGGAAACCACCCCGGGTAAAATCAGAGGCCTGATGGATGGCTCCTTTATGATAGAAACAGGTCAGGGTTTGATTCTTTTTAAAGAAATACAAGTCGCAGGTAAAAAGAGACTTCCAGTCAGGGACTTTCTGCATGGATTTTCAATGGATGAAGGAACGATATTAGGGCAATAAGGAGCAATCAGGAATAAATATTATTTTTTTCCATCTCACCTTCAGGAGAGGCTAATTATGTCCAAGCTTGTAAACCTTTCAAACTCTAGTGAAATATCAGAATTACATCAGCCTGACAGGACTAAACGACCCAAAAAAAATCTATTTATTGTACTAATGCTTATTACTTGTATACTTATGGTCGTTATGGTATTCCTGCTCTGGTGGGTTCCATATGTGGGATTAGCCAATATCCATCCCTATTTGCCAATGGCCTTATTAGTCATTTTCAGTTGTTTTATTGTTTTTGAGCTGGGAGGTGCCTTAACACTTGTTTTAACCCTTATCCGCAAGAAAAATCTTTTTTTCAACCAACGCATCAGAGGTTTGGTTATTCGCCTTCTTTTTCCACTTTTGGTGGTTGTTGGAAGGTGCTTGGGTATAAGCAAAGATGAGGTTCGATGTTCCTTTGTGGCTATTAATAATGAATTGGTCCTTGCGGAAACAGCTGAAATCAAGCCGGAAAAGGTGCTGATCCTTCTCCCTCATTGTCTGCAATATCATGGATGTAATATACGAATAACAGGAAATATTTATAACTGTAAGGGTTGTGGCAGATGTAAAATCAAGGATTTGGTTCTCCTTTCCAAGAAATATAAGGTTCCAGTTGCTGTGGCTACAGGGGGTACCCTGGCACGAAAAATTGTTGTGCAGAAAAGACCCGAAATTATTATAGCAGTAGCCTGTGGAAGAGATCTAACCAGTGGGATACAGGATAGTTATCCTATTCCTGTGTATGGCATCTTAAACTATCGCCCTTTTGGCCCCTGTTATGATACCGATGTAAATATGGAATTGCTTGAAAGGGGGTTAAAAACCTTTTTAAATGATGAAATCAGTGACCCCGCGAGATATAGCGCTTCAGGTGCTCAACAAATCGCATCATAAACCTCATTTATCCACCAAATATCTAAATGCTGTTTTCTTGCAATTTTCACCAAGTCAAGCATTGGATCGCGCTTTTACCCTGCATCTGATTCAAGGTGTTTTTCGATGGAAAGCAAGGTTGGACTGGATTATTAAATCCAGGCTTAATTTTTCTTTTAACAAAATCCAGACACCAATACTGAATATACTTAGAATTGCCGCCTATCAAATTTTTTTTATGGATCGTGTACCCGATTCAGCTGCCGTTGATGAGGCAGTCAAGCAGGCAAAAAAAAATGGGCGAAAACATCTGTCAGGATTCGTAAACGGCATTTTAAGATCAATATGCCGTCAAAAAAAACAGATAGCTTATCCTGAGCGGCAAAAAGATCATGTTAGATATCTATCTGTCTATTATTCATACCCCCCCTGGTTAGTAGAAAAATGGATAAGAGAAATTGGTGCTGATTCCGCTGAATTATTAATGAAATCCCTTAACCATGCACCTTCCATTATAATTAGACGGAATAGATTGAAAATCAGGAGATCAAAGCTTATTGAATGTCTGGCATCGGAAGGAGTGGTTGGAACCCCTACTCATTATTCGCCTGACGGAATAGAGCTTAGCAATCTCAGGGGAGGCGTCAGTGAATTGACATCTTTTAAAAAAGGCCTTTTTCAAGTACAAGGAGAGGCAGCACAAATATCTTCTTTTTTGCTTGATCCACGGCCTGAGGAGCTTATCCTTGACCTTTGCGCTGGATTAGGAGGCAAAACAACTCATCTTGCTGAAATTACAGGAGGCAAAGCGTTTCTCTATGCACTTGACAAGAATTATGAAAAATTGATAAAGCAAAAGGAGGCTAGTATCCGTCTTGGAATTAATTGTATTCAATCGATTGTAGCAGATGCCGAAAAACCTCTTAACTTTCTTTTTAGGAAACCTTTCGACAAAATTCTTATTGATGGCCCTTGTTCAGCTTTGGGCATCCTCCACAGACATCCTGACGGAAAGTGGAGTAGAGATGAATCTACGATTAAACATCTTCCCTTTATACAAAAAAAACTTTTGATGAATGCCGTACCTCTGTTACGCAATGGTGGTTCAATGATTTATCTGACATGTACTATTTCTCAAGAGGAAAATGAGGCACTGATACATTCCTTTTTGGATTTATGTCCTGAGATGAATTTGATTGATCTAAAAAAGCGGGTTCCCGAAGACTATCTGCAATTAATTGATGAAAATGGATTTTACAAAACATTGCCTTATAAGCATGGAATGGAAGGGTTTTTCGGGGCTTTATTCAAAAAAAGCTAAGGAACTGAAAATAAATAACCCATCGTTTTTGGTTGTATTTCATGGAGATTTTAATGGGAAAGATTTCACCATCAATCCTTTCTGCAGATTTCACACGGCTTGCAGATGATATAGAAAAAGTCGAGAAGGCAGGAGCTGATTATATTCATATTGATGTCATGGATGGCCATTTTGTTCCTAATATCACAATTGGCCCAATGCTTGTTGAGGCCGTAAGGAGAATTACGGATTTGCCAATTGATGTTCATTTGATGATCTCAGATCCGGATCGCTATATTGATGCCTTTGTGGAAAAAGGAGCAAGCATTATTTCCATTCATACCGAAGCTGTTACCCATCTTCACAGGACTATTCAATATATCCGTGACAAAGGAGTCAAGGCCAGCCTTGCGCTAAATCCGGCCACAACGCTGGATTGCCTGGAATATGTATTGCCTGATCTTGACATGGTGCTGTTAATGACCGTTAATCCTGGTTTTGAAGGTCAGAAATTTATACCTGCAATGATTCCAAAGATTAAACAGTTGAGGGATATGATAAATAAACAAGGCCTGAATATAGAGATTGAAGTGGATGGAGGAATAAAGCCGGAGACGATTGAAATGGTATCCTCTGCGGGAGCCGATGTATTTGTAGCTGGATCTGCTATTTTCTATAGCAATAATTATAATAGTATTATCCATAAAATGCGTGAAAACATGCGAATTTAGACAGAATTGCCTTAAATAAATTCTTGCTATTATAGCATATAAGTGTTATCCTATATTTTAAGCTAGTCTCCGCATAAGATATTCAGTCATTTACATTCATTCCGATATGAATATTTTCTCATAAATTAACTCTTTTCTAAGTATTTTCTATGTTGGAAATAATAAAATGAAATCTAAGTATTTAATAAATTGGTCTTGCGCTATTATTGTTGCCCTTTTTTTTATAACTGCCTATGGGATAGCCATGGCAGGCAACTCTGAGGTCGATAACGAGCGCAAAATTGCATTGGTTAATGGATCTGCCATAACCTGGAAAAATTTCAAGCTGGAAATTGATAATATGATTGAATATCATTCCCGTAATGGAAAACAGGTAAGCGAACCTGACCTAAAAACAATGAAAGAGAGACTACTTGAAAAATTTATTGATCGTGAATTGATGTTTCAGGAGAGTAAAAAAAACGGGATCAATATTGATGATGCTGTTGTAAAGATTCAGATTGATAAACTAAAAGGTAAAGTAGGTGGCAAAGATGGATTTAATAAATATTTAAAGAATATAAATCGTACTGAAGATCAATTAAGATCCCAGATCAAAATTGCGATGTCTACAAAGCAATTTTTTAACCAGCAATTTATTTCAAAGACAAAGATTAATAACGAAGAGGTTAAAGCCTATTATGATAAACATCTCAACCAGTTTGTAGTTCCTGAACAGATTTCTGCCAGTCATATCTTGCTTAAAATTGATTCAAAGGCGGATGAAGACCTTAAAAAGAAGACTCTCCAAAAAATGCTTGAAATACAGAAAAAGCTTTATGAAAGAGGTAATTTCGCAGATCTAGCTAAAAAGCATTCCCAGTGCCCAAGTAATGTAAAAGGTGGAGAATTAGGCTTTTTCAGCCGTGGGCAGATGGTCAAACCTTTTGAGGAGGCAGCTTTTAGCCTGAAACCTGGTCAGGTTAGTGATATTGTAACGACCAAGTTTGGGTATCATTTAATAAAAGCTGGTTCCAGTAAACCTGAAACCATTTCTCCTTATAAGGATGTTAAGGAGAGGATTTTGCAATATTTAATTACTAAAAAAGCCAAAGAAAAAGCAGCTTCTTACCTCGCAGGATTAAAAGATAGAGCCAAGATTGAACGATTTCCGCTCAATTGATAAATCAACAAGAAGGACTCATCATTTTAGTCACATTAATGCAATCTAATTTTAGCTCCTTTTTTTCGTTTGTAAAACAAACCTTTCAATTATGAAAGGTTTCAGCTGAGCCAGTAGCAATTATAGTAAAAATGGCTTGGAAGAGGTTAACGGGCCTGATTAGCTTAAGGAAGTTATTTCTTTAATCTGATTTTGGTCTGAGATTATTATATAACTTTTTTCAGAGGAGGTTGGGTTTTGGCAGAAGGAACAGTAAAATGGTTTAGTGAGAAAAAGGGGTATGGCTTTATTGAAAGAGATGATGGCTCTGATGTTTTTGTTCATTATTCTTCTATAGATAGTCCTGGATTTAAAACACTAGTAGAAGGGGAGGGTGTGCTTTTTGAAGTACAAGAGAGTGATCGAGGCCCAGTTGCCAAAAGTGTTCAAAGGAATTAAAGGTATCTCGTTTAGTCTAGCTTTTTTTAAAAAAAATCTTTTGACTATTTGATTTACTGGAAGTTATCTGATAATTATATATTTTTTGATAGGAGGGATGGCCGAGTGGTTGAAGGCGGCGGTCTTGAAAACCGTTGTCCTGCAAGGGACCGTGGGTTCGAATCCTACTCCCTCCGCCATTTTTTAAAACCTGAATATCTCAATCATATATTAATGGACTCGTGAAAAGTTCATTAACAGGCCGAGGGGCGGCTTGTGTGCGGCACGCACAGACAGGTCATGAGGCCTTTGAGATAGAAGAGCTGAACCCATTTAGGTTCACTTCAATTGGCGAGGAAAGGTCTGCTTTTTCCTGCCAAGTAAAAAGGCGTAGAGGGACTCTTTACGAGAGTTCTCATATACTAGAATAATTTTTGAATATGTTTATGTGGAGAGATGGCCGAGTTGGCTGAAGGCGCTCGCCTGCTAAGCGAGTGTGGGGTTTAAAGCTCCACCGAGCGTTCGAATCCCTCTCTCTCCGCCATTTTTGACATATTTATATTATTGACTTTACGCTTAACATAGTGCCATTTTTTATATACCTCGGAAGTTTATAACACCTAGCTTTTTTCGGTGAGCAATCAGCATCAAAAGCATAAGAGCAAGACGTGATGGCTCGTAATAGCCTGTCGGCTATCAATGAGACTGAGTAACGCAGCTATTGATGTTCAGTGCATATCGAAAAATTCCAGCCATTATACTTCGAGGCCTTTCGGAGTTTCGCAAACTCGCTTACCTGCGAATAAATATCGATTAAAGATATGTTGAGGTTGGGATGCAAAAATGCCAAGTTATTTTTGACCAAACCCTTAATCATATAACCAGCCTGAAATGACTTCATTAGTTATACTAATATTTGAAACTATTTAAAAACATCTCAAGAAACATTTAATTTAGTCTGGATTTATCCATAGTTACTTATCTAAAGCCTAAAAAGCGTATTCATGATGTATGATATAATCATAGA
Organism: Desulfobacteraceae bacterium; assembly: GCA_030642205.1. Taxonomy (GTDB): domain Bacteria; phylum Desulfobacterota; class DSM-4660; order Desulfatiglandales; family Desulfatiglandaceae; genus DAOWOF01. The sequence goes on from DAOWOF010000047.1 coordinate 9,667, forward strand.
GAAGGAGAGATATAATGGCTATTAAAGGACCGCTGAATGAAATTCGAGTCTTGGATCTGACACAAGCCCATGCAGGGCCATATGGATCTCAGCTCCTGGGTGATTTAGGCGCGGAAGTTATAAAGATTGAATCTCCAGGACGAGGAGATGTTATAAGAGGAACACCGCCTGCTTTAAAGGGCGAAGGCTATTATGTGCTGGCCCTTAATCGGAATAAAAAGAGTATTACTCTGGATCTTTACACAAAATCTGGTAAAGAGGCTTTTTTAAATCTGGTCAAGGTCTCTGATGTGGTATTTGATAATTATAAATATGGAGTTATTCAAAGATTGGGAATTGATTTTGAAGATCTGAAAAAAATTAATCCAAAAATAATTACATGTTCAATTACCGGATTTGGCACTTCCGGGCCTTTCAAAGATAATCCAGCTATTGATGATATAATCCAGGGAATTGCAGGATCTGTTAGTATTGGAGGAGAGCCTGGTCGAGGGCCCATGCGCCCCTCAATCCCTATTGCTGATCTCTCGGGGGGATTTTTTGGGGCAATGGGTATCATGACAGCTTTATATGAAAGGCAAAAGACCGGCAAGGGAATGAAAGTTGATGTTAACCTGCTGGAGTCTACCATGTCTCTTATGTCTAATCATTTCCAGTCATATTTTCTTACTGGAAAACCGCCTCAGGCCCAGGGACGACGCCATCCTGCATATCCATTTGGAATTTTTCAAACGAAAAACGGGTATCTGACCTTAGGCCCTAGTTGGCCGGAGATAACCCATGTTTTGAATAGAAAGTGGCTTGTTGAAGACCAAAGATTTGATTCAATGGAAAATAGATTACAGAACAAAAGCGAATTGGAAGACATTATGGTCGAAGCTTTTTTGGAGAAAGATACAGATGAGTGGATAGAACTTTTTAAAAAAAACAATATTGTAGGGGGACCGGTTAACACCCTGGATGTAACCGAAAATAATCCGCAGGTCATACATAATAAAACAATTATCCATATGGATCATCCTGTTTGCGGGCCTATCAAGGCCGTAGCTACCCCGATTCATATCCAGGGCCTGGAAAAAGGCTCCCACGAACCTCCTCCTACACTGGGACAACATACCAGGGAAGTCTTGAATGGTATTTTGGGTTATACAGATGAAAAGATTGATAGTATCCAGGCCGAGGCCGAAGAACATGCTAGGAATACCAAAAAAAACGTCACGATAAAGATGTAGGATCAAAATCCTTAAAAACACTGCTTAAGATGGCTAAATAAAATCCATATACTTGATAACCTCATAAGAAATCGTGCATAGAACGACCCCTTCGCCTTTTTACTTTGCTGAGCAACGCACATGATATTCAGGGCCATTGAAAAATTGCAATGGCTTTTCTAGGCATAACTACTGAAATGAAGTATATGAAATATTTTACAATGACATTATTATATGCATTGAGGAGTTAATGGCAAAAGCTAGCAAATTAATGAGTATGAGAGAAGCTATCAAGAAGTTCGCCAGAGATGGGGATAAAATATATTTTGGTGGTTTTGTACATGCAGCTCCATTTGCGGCTGTCCATGAGATTATTCGACAAAAAAAAGTTAATTTAACCATATCTTCTCTTGGAGGAACCATTGAATTTGATCAGATGATTGGCGCTGGCTGTGTGACTAACCAGATTTCTTCTTATTGTTGGAATCCTATCCCGAAACCCATGTATTGTTTTAAACGTGCGATGGAGGAGGGCAAGCCTAATAAAATAAAATTTGAGGAATTTTCATTTTTAAGCCTGAGCTTTGCCTATTTTGCGGGAGCAATGAATCTGCCTTTTATAGGTACAAAAACCCTTCTTGGAAGTGATTTTGTAACATATCGTTCCCATATGGGCGAAAACAAACTCAAAATTATTGAGTCACCATTTAATGGCGAAAAAGTTTGCTTGATTCCTCCCATAAAACATGATCTGGGGATTCTACAGGTCCAAAGATCTGATAGAAGTGGAAATGCCCAACTTTGGGGGATGCATGGGTCTACTAAATATGGCATTAATTCATGCAAAAGGGTCATTGTGTGCGCAGAAGAGATTGTTGAAACAGATGTGATCAGACAAAATCCGGATCATACAATAGTTCCTGAATTTAGAGTAGACGCCGTTGTTGAGGAACCATGGGGTGGGCATCCCACATCAATGACTGGGTTCTATGATAGAGATCAGAAATTTTATGCCTATTATGCCAAATTATCAAAAACTCAAGAGGGCTTTAATCGTTTTATGGATGAATGGGTTTATGGAATTAAAGATCGACAAGAATATTTAAAAAAAATGGGTAAAGATAGAATGGATAGAGTTAGTACCGGTGGCTGGGACATAGGAGGCCAATCATTTGGACATTACAAGATCTATTAGTCCTGATTTATGTTAAGAAAAAATGAAACTATGCAGTTAAGTGTCTGTTACAAAATAAGTGTTGCATTTGGCGCCATAACGACATCTGATTTAAAGAAGAGGTATAATGGGCAAACAAGATCAATATTCAGATATCGAGATGATGGTAATTTCTGGTTCCAGGGAAATCAAGGATGGACA
>DAOWOF010000056.1 GCA_030642205.1 Desulfobacteraceae bacterium
TAAGTTAAAGATTAAGATTGATCTTTATACGCTAAATTAGCATAACTTAATTAATATTATAATGCAAATTTTATTTTATGCCTCCTGATTAAATTTTATACACATTAACTAAGGCACTTGCAGATACCTGCAATATGTTGTTTTTTGGCATGATTTTTTTGTATCTCTGCAAGACCCTTAGTGAGGTATATAAAAAAATGTCACTTTGGTGAGAACCGAAATCCAGATAGATCTGAAACTATTTAGTGCCAGGACATGGGGGGGGGAACCTTCTCAAAGGATTGTGAGACAAGACTATATAAAAACATTGTTGACAATCTGTGGCAGGAGTATTTTTGATACAAATATGGGATATGAATCTGTTATAATCAGGATAGAATTTTTACGAGGTTAATTAGGGTATGTTTGAAGATTATGTCTTTTTATTTTCTCTACCAATGTCGTTCTATTTAAATGGAGTAATTTAGCAGCTCTATTTTTGATCCCTTTCGTTTTTTCAAGAGATTTCATTATCAAAGCCTTCTCAAATTCATTGACTTCTGTAGCCAAACAGATCCCTTCCTTATTCAAATTAATATTTGGTAATGAAGCACTTTTCTTTGGATGTCTATATTTATGAGGAAGATCATTTTCTTCGACGATGTTTTTATCGCTTAAAACGACCAGCCTTTCCACAAGATTTTTCAGCTCTCTTACATTCCCGGGCCAGTAATAATTAAGCAATAGTTTCATGGCCTCATTTGAGATTTCCTCTACATATCTATTGTTTTTCTTATTAAAAATATCTATAAAATATGAAATCAGAACAGGGATATCAAACCTGCGGTTTCTCAATGGTGGAAGATAAACAGGAACTACAAACAAACGATAAAAGAGATCCTCTCTAAAATTATTTTTATCTACTTCCTCTTCCAGATTTTTATGAGTGGCCGCAATAACCCTTATATCAATTTTGATTGGTCTAGAGCTGCCGACACGTTCAACTTCTCTTTCCTCTAATACTCGCAATAATTTGACCTGTAGCTCAGGACTCATATCTCCAATTTCATCTAAAAAAATAGTGCCTCCATTAGCAAGTTCAAATTTACCTGATTTTGCTGTGGATGCCCCGGTGAATGCTCCACGAACATGACCGAACAACTCGCTTTCTAACAGATTTGCAGGAATAGCTCCGCAATTAATAGCGACAAATGGCTTGTTGCAACGATAGGAATGAGAATGAATTGATTTTGCTATGAGTTCTTTTCCTGTCCCGCTCTCTCCATGTATAACTACATTGCAATCGCTATCAGCAATTTTTTCAACTAAAGAAAAAATTTTAGACATTTCATCGCTTTGACCAATAATCGAATGAAATTGATCCTGCGGATGAAATTTGTCGAAAGTAATAAATTTTTCCTCTAAAGAATCTTTATCGAGTGGAATCGCTAATTGCAATTTTTCCCCCTTAGTTGAAAAGTTAAACATACCCCGGACATTATTTGTACAATGCAACATTTACGCCATAAGCGACAAAAAATTGACGTTCCCCCTCTTCATTTGATCTTCGATTATTATTTCAATATGTTATCAATAATTTTTTGAATAAATCCATCATTTATCATGCAGAAAATGCTTTATTTTTGAAATAAAAGACATCTGATAAAAAACATCAAATTAATTCAAAGGAAATTGCTATACATAGGATATATTGAAGAATGCATCGTAAATCACGCTATATATAGTGGTAAAAAAAGATACCCTGTTTCAATCAATTTTGGGATATACGGATGTGTTATGAAAATTATAAATAGATGGGGAACCGTCTTTTTTGCAATCTGCAAAGACAGTCTTGAGGAAAAAAATGGGGTTTATTCTTGTAATCTCCGGTATTAAAGAAGGTATTATGATAACGAGATTAACCTGTCTTGCAATTTGCTATTAGTTTTTTTGCATTATGCGAAGAATTAAACAAGATATCGTACCTTTTCAGCTTTCTGTAGAGAGTTGAAGTATCAATTTCCAATAATTGAGCTGCCTCAGCTTTATTATAATCAGTCTCGATAAGTGCATTCCGGATCAACATGATCTCGTTTTCTTTTAGACTATATGATTCAATCTGCATTATACCGGTTTTTTTTACCACTTTTATTTCAGAGGGTAAATCATCAAGATTTATTATGCCTTTTACCCCTAAAGCAAAGGCTCTCTCAATTACATTCTCCAGTTCTCTTACATTTCCCGGCCAATGATAATTCAATAAAATATCCATAGCCGCACTTGATATCCCCTTTACCTGGTCATTCCTGTTTAAATTAAACTCTTGAAGAAAATGATTTATCAAAAGGGGGATATCTTCTTTCCTTTCATTCAAAGGTGGAATCCTGATCGAAACGACATTTAAACGATAATAAAGGTCTTTTCTCAATGCCCCACTTTTTATAGCTTCTTCCAGGTTACGATTGGTAGCTGCGATTACCCGGACATCTACTTTGGCCTCTTTTGTTCCGCCCACAGGCCTGACCATTTTATCCTGGAGAACACGGAGTAGTTTCACCTGGGTTGCGGGACTGATTTCTGCGATTTCATCCAAAAAGATTGAGCCTTTATCTGATGCTCGAAACAGTCCTATATTATCCCTTATTGCGCCCGTGAAAGCGCCTTTGACATGTCCAAACAGCTCGCTTTCCAAGAGGCCTTCTGAAATAGCGCCACAATTAACAGGGATAAAAGGCCTGCCCTTCCGACTGCTGTTATCATGAACAACATGGGCAACTATCTCCTTGCCTGTTCCGCTTTCTCCATGAATCAATACAGTTGGACTATTCATGCTGATTCTATCTATTCTTTCATATATCTCCTGCATCTTGGGACTAACACCAATCAATCTGTCATAACCATAACCATCTTTATTATTACGGTCTTGCAAACGTTTTTTTATTAATCTGTTTTCTTGTTGTAATTTTTTCTTTTCAAAAATACGGTCTATTAATATTTTCAACAGCTCTAATTTAATTGGTTTCCTGATATAGTCATAACTTCCCAGCTTAATAGCCTCAATAGCAGAATCAATACTAGCATGGCCGGTAATCATGACTACTTCTGTTTCTACCCATTTTTTCTTGATAATCTTTAAAAGCTCAATTCCATTTAATTCAGGCATTCGAAAATCTGTAAATACAATTTCAAAGACATTGTCCTCCAATAATTGAATCGCTTTTTGTGCTCTATCGCAAACTGTAACTCGATATCCATGATTCAATAGATATTCCGAAGCAATAGCCAGTATCCCGGCATCATCATCTACAAATAATATTTCATAATCTTCCATGAAGACCTCTACCTATGACAAATTCTGCTATCAGCTAAACCAATTAGTATTTCTCTCTTGTTTTATACCTCGAAAGGCCACAAATTGCGATTTTTTTAATGGCCCTGAACATCGTGTACGTTGCTTACTTTAGCCTCCCAATAGCCGGAACTCCTATGGATAGAGGCCTTTGCTTGCTTGCCTGGGATTTTGAAATCCGATAGTTGTTATAATACTTTATACCTTAATAATAAGTCTATAGATTTTTAGCTATCCCCCTTTCTAAAATAATTTTATCTGAATATATAAATTTTCAATACATATATAATTAGTGCCTGGACAAAAAACAGTTTTTGTTTGGGCAGCAATTATATGGCATGGAAATTGATTGTCTTAAATGCAAAGGATCAATGAATTTCCACCATGAAATAATGTATAAGTTGCAGAATAATGGGGTTCTATATGGCCAAAGCTAAAAAAAAGACAAAAAACAAGGTAATGAAACCCGGAAAAGACATTACCTCTTCCAAGGCAAAAAGTATTCATAACAAGTTAATAAAAGTAGTTGAGCAAAAGATTAGTAAATTGACATTAGATTTTTCCAATGTAGAAAACATAGATGCTGTAGGCCTTGGGCTTATAATCGCTGCTAATAATTCCCTTAATAGAAACGATGCAGATCTGATACTCAAAAATGTTCCGGACAAAATCAACAATCTATTCTCAAGTTTGCGTTTAGATCAATGTATCAAAATATTGCCAGCCTGAACTATTTTTTGGATCTAAAGCAAGTTTATGTTGATTTTATGTAATCCCTGAAAAGGAGCTAATAATGAGCATACAGGATGACGAAACTTTACAGATGTATGTGGAAGAATCCCTGGAGCACCTGGCCGATATTGAAAATGATTTTCTTGCCATAGAAGAAGCTGGTGCTAATATTGACGAGGATTTAGTCAATAAAGTTTACAGGGCCGCCCATTCAATAAAAGGAGGCGCCGGCTTTATGGGCCTCACAAAGATAAAAGATTTAACCCACGAAATGGAAAATATTCTGGGTAAAATACGTAGCAAAGAAATGATTCCTAATCCGGAAATAATTAATATTCTCTTAGGTGCATCAGACCTTTTACAACGATTAATTAACGATGTTGACTCCAGCAATGATATGGATATATCGCAGCAGCTTGATGCTTTAAAAACTATAAGCGAAGCTCCTGACCAAGAACCGCCATCAATAGAAACCTTGCAGAAAACTCCTGAAATTAAAGACGACAAAGACATGGGTTCTGGTGAATCAGACCTTCTGTCTCCGGGTATAAAAAGTCTTGCTTTTCCCGATGGTAAATTTGCAATCAATGTATCAGAAGATTTGATTTCAGAAGCCAGCGGGGATGGTAAATCCATTTATATAGTTGAAATTGACCTGATTCATGAACTTCAGGCCAAGGAAAAGAACCTTTTTGCGTTTATAGATGACCTGAACAACACTGGAAGTATACTCGAGGCAAGGATTAAAGAAGATGCCCCGGGCAATCTGCTGGAAGATGGTATTCCAGAGCATCTCGCCTTTCTAATTCTTTTTGCCTCAATCCTGAAACCGAATGATATCAATATGCTTTTTGAAATCGATCCTGAAAATATTTATTTTCTTATGGAGGATTTGACCCTCAGTAATCTTGACGAAGCCATGATTGAGAAACAGCAGGAACCTGATGAAGAAATTATAGAGACTCAAATACAAACAGAGGCTATCATAGATCAACCTGAAGTTATAGCGCCTCAGATGGTTTCCGTAGAAAAGGATACAGGCCCCACAAAAGAAACCTCTCCGGCCGCTGCTGCTACAGTAGAATCCAGTCTGAGGGTACATGTAAGACTCCTTGATTCTCTAATGAATCTTGCAGGCGAATTAGTCTTAAGCCGGAATCAACTTCTCCAGGCGATATCATCTGATGATCAGCGCGTATTTGAAGTTGCGAGTCAACGAATTGACATGATTACTTCTGAGCTGCAGGAAGCAATTATGCTTACCAGGATGCAGCCTATTGGGAATGTATTTAATAAATTTCCACGAGTCGTGCGTGATTTGGCAAGAAATTTAGGGAAAGAAATAGAACTGATTTTGGAAGGAAAAGAAGTTGAACTTGATAAAACTATCATTGAGGCTATCAGTGATCCCTTGACACACCTGGTCAGAAACTCGGTAGACCATGGCATAGAAGAACCTCGTATCCGTCAAAAAAATGGAAAACTGACTACAGGCACAGTTTTATTAAAGGCCTATCATGAGGCCGGACAGGTAATCATTGAAATATCAGATGATGGTAATGGCATTGATGGCCGCAAATTAGCCGATTCTGCTATAGACAAAGGGCTGATCACCAAAGAGCAGGCCACTAATATGACAGAGAATGAAAAGATTCAGCTGATATTCATGCCGGGTTTTTCTACTGCTGAAAAACTGACTGACGTGTCAGGCCGTGGAGTCGGAATGGATGTAGTAAAAACAAATCTGGATAAACTGGGAGGGGTAGTAGATATTAAATCTCAAGTAGGGGAAGGAAGCAGGTTCAGGATTAAACTTCCTTTGACTCTCGCCATTATACCTAGCCAAATTATAGCTGTTGGTAAAGAGCGTTATGCTATCCCTCAAGTCAATATGGAGGAATTGCTCAGGATTCCTGCAGATAAGATCAAGGAACGTATCGAAAAAGTTGGAGATGCGGATGTGGTCAGACTCAGGGGAAATCTGCTGCCTCTTATTAGACTGGCAGATGTGATTGGAATTGAACGAACATTTATGAACCATAAAGAAGAACAAGAGGATGACCGACGCAAGAACATTGCGGATCGTAGATCAAGACAAAATATAAACATACAGGAAGATGAAAATCAATCTGATCAAACCAGCAGTTTGCAACATTTGTCACGGAACCCAAAAGATCGCAGGTATCATGCTGCAAGTGCTATTAACATCGTGGTCGTATCTAACGGTATATTAAAATATGGTCTGATAGTTGATCAACTCCTTGATTCCGAAGAAATTGTGGTAAAGCCTTTAGGCCGCAATCTCAAACATTGCCAAGGTTACGCAGGGGCAACTATTATGGGAGACGGAAAGGTAGCCTTGATTCTTGATGTTCCAGGATTAGCCCGTATGGCACAACTTACGTCCATTGAAGGGAAATCCAAATCTACAATAGAGACTCAGGGAGGAGCAAAAGGGCATGATGATCTCCAATCCCTCCTGATCTTCAGAAATTCGGAAGAAGAACAATTCTCGGTTCCATTGGGACTGGTCTCCCGCATTGAAAAAATAGCGCATAACGATATTGAAGAGCTGGGAAGTAAAATGGTTATGAAGTATAGGGGAGAGACATTGCCCCTTGTATGTATTAATGATGTGGCGGATGTTCATCCTCTTGCAAAAACTGAGAGCCATCTGGTTATCGTATTTAATCTTGCTGGCAAGGAAATTGGCCTTTTGGCAACCAGCCCGCTAGACGCAATGACTCTTACTGCCAAATTTGATGACAGTACTTTAAAACAGCCAGGGATTCTTGGCTCAGCTATAATCAATGATCATACGACTCTTATGGTGGATATCTTTGGTTTGGTAGAAATCGTCAATCCTGACTGGTTTGCTGATCGGGAAGTTGTTAAAGATTCCGGAGGAGAAGCTTCCTCTATTCTCTATGCTGAAGATTCAACTTTTTTCAGGAATCAGGTCAAAGGATTTATGGAGGATGACGGATATAAGGTAATAGAAGCTGAAGATGGACTTATTGCCTGGGATCTCCTTGAAAAGCATTCTGATAAGATATCCCTGATTGTAACCGATATCGAGATGCCCAATATGGATGGTTTTGATCTGTCAGCAAAGATAAAAAAGGATGATCGTTTTTCCCATTTACCAATTATTGCCCTTACTACCCTTGCAAGTGAAGAGGACACTGCCAAAGGAAAGGCCTTGGGAATAGATGATTATCTGATAAAACTGGATCGGGAAAAATTAAGAGACAGCATCTATAAACATCTACAGAGTAAATAGTCTCTGAACGAAAAAGATAGTTTTTATTTGGGCATTAAATAAAAACTACAGGTTTTCAGATAATTAATTTCACAAGGCCAGAGGGAGAAATCCAGGCAAATTGTACAGATTAATGCGTTGTCAGGAATTCCGACCGATAAGGCTGTGAAATTATTTAGCTGAAATTCTATATAATAATTCAGGAGTGATCAATGGCAGACCAATCATCAGATTCTATCTTGGAAAACAGGACAATGGAGCTTTCTACTTTTTATCTTGGCAAGGCTCTGTGTGGAATGGATATCCTGAAGATTCAGGAAATCAATAAGGATATTAAAATGACAGAAGTTCCGCAGTCACCTGATTATGTAATGGGGATACTTAACCTGCGAGGACAGATTGTCACAACTATTGATCTTGGTAAAAAGCTGGGCCTTTCATCCTCCGAACTTGATGATAATAGCCGAAATATTATTGTTAATTCAAAAGATGAATACATTGGCCTTCTTGTTGACAGTATTGGCGATGTGATAAAGGCTGAAAAATCAAAGATTGAACAAGCGCCAGCTAATGTTGGCGAAATGCAGGGCAAATACTTTGATGGTGTTTATAAATTAGAAGACAATCTTGTGGGGATATTAAATCTTGAAGAAGTACTGAATATTGAAGAATAAGGATTTTTTCAAATGGACAATAAAGATATCCTGAGAATTCTTGTTGTGGATGATACAGCAGTCTATCGAAAGATAGTCAGTGAGACCCTTTCAGGCTTTCCGGATGTTGAAGTAGTTGGTATTGCTCAAAATGGGAAAATCGCGCTGTCACGCATCCCTGTTCTTAAACCGGACTTATTAATTCTGGACATTGAAATGCCGGAAATGAATGGGATTGATCTCCTTGCCAATATAAAGGAAAAAGGTCTCGGCGTGGAAGCAATAATGCTCAGTACTCTTACCCATGAAGGTAGTCAAATGACAATGAAGGCATTTGAACTGGGTGCCTTTGATTTTATACCTAAACCCCAAAAAAAAACGCAGGAGGAAAATATAAAGGCTATTAAAGATGCTTTGTATCCAATCTTGAAGGCTTATAAACGAAGGAAGGAAGTAAAAGATCTCCTTAATATAAATAGATTTCAAAAAAACAGGATGCCGTCCAATAACAGGGAAAATCCTTCACATGGTGTTTCAGCTATAAAATCGGCCTCAAGGGTAAAGGCCAAATCAGAGATTGTGGCGATTGGCATATCAACTGGAGGGCCTAATGCCTTGGCTCAAATGCTTCCGATGCTGCCAGAGGATATCAATGTTCCCATTCTGATTGTTCAACATATGCCCCCAATGTTCACTAAATCATTGGCCACAAGTCTTGACTCTAAATGTAAAATTACGGTTAAAGAGGCTGTTGACGGACAGGCGCTGGCAAATAATATTGCCCTTATTGCTCCTGGTGGGAAACAAATGAAGATTGTCGCGGGCGCGGATGGCAAAACGAGGATAGTAAGAATAACAAATGATCCTCCAGAAAATAATTGCAAGCCTTCGGCTGATTATCTCTTTCGCTCTGTTGCCCATTATTATATTGGACGGTCCACAGGAGTTATTATGACCGGCATGGGAACGGATGGGAGTCGTGGGTTAGAATTAATGAAAAGAAACGGGAGTACAATTATTGCTCAGGATGAAGCGACTTGCACTGTATATGGCATGCCACGGGAAGTAATAAATAATTGTATAGCTGATATAGTTGTGCCACTGGACAAGATCGCCAATAAAATTTGTCGAACAATAATCTAAACAATATATCCTTCTGAAAGCAAAAAAAATGCCTCTAAAAATAAAAACAGATGAAATAAAGGTTATTATCAAATATATCCATGAGATATCAGGTATTTCCCTTGATCATAGCAAGGCTTATTTACTAGAGACCAGATTAGGTCATTTTTTAAATGAAGGAGATTGTTCTTCCTATCTTGATTTATATCAAAAGGCCAAATCAGATAAAAAGCTTGAAGGCAAGATTATTGATGCCATTTCGACTAATGAAACCCTCTTTTTTCGTGATAAAGGGCCATTTGATTTATTGAGGAACAAGATCATCCCGGAGTTGATTGATGCCCGATCAGCTAAAATAAGGGGAAATATTCCAATTCCAATACGAATATGGAGCGCCGCCTGTTCAACAGGACAGGAATTATATAGTATAGCAATCCTGTTAAAGGAACTTCTGCTTGATGTAAAGAAGTATAATCTAAAACTTTTAGGCACGGATATTTCGGATACAGCTGTAAGCCAGGCCAGTTATGGAAAATTCAATAAATTTGAAATCGAACGAGGCCTGGCAAAGGATAAACTTGCGAAATTCTTCTCTCCTGATGGAGTAAATTGGAAAATAAAAGATGAAATCAGAGTCATGGCCAACTTCAAGAAATTTAATTTAATGTTTCCTTTTAATGGGTTAGGTAAATTTGATATTATTTTTTGCAGGAATGTAGCCATCTATTTTTCCCTTGAAGATAGAAAAAAAATCTTTAATAACATCTCAAATGCCCTTGAGAAAGATGGTTCATTGATCATTGGTTCATCTGAAGCCCTTACTGGAATTTGTCCAAAATTTGAGCCAAAGAGGCATTTAAACTCCATCTTTTATCAGTTAAAACAATAAAAACAGGCCATCAGGAGGAGATATGACTGATCTTAAAATTTTAGTCGTCGAGGATGATCCCGTAACATTGCTTCTTATAAAGAAAAAAATAATTAGTACTGATTATGAGGTAGAAACTGCTACTAATGGTGAAGAAGCTGTGAATCTCATTTCAGGAAACTACTACGATGTGGTACTTACTGATCTTATGATGCCGGGTGATATCGACGGGATTGGTGTGCTGGAAGCCACTAAGAAATTATGTAGTCAGACAGAGGTCATTTTGATCACGGCCTACGCTTCAGTGGATAATGCAGTCGAGGCAATGCAAAAAGGGGCTTCGGATTATATTCAAAAACCGATAAATTTTGATGAGTTATTATTACGTCTGGATAAAATCAGAGGTTTAAAGGCGCTTATTAAAGATGCTGTTGATCTAAGAGAAGCAATGGATGTAACCGAAAAAAATGCAGGGCATACTATCCAGGATTTAGAGCTTGAAATATCTCATTTACAAAAGCGAATCTCCGAAATTAAAAAAGTATTGTCAATGGAAGACAGAGACCACCCAAAAAGGATTAATATAGCCCTTGCAATGCTGTCTGCCATTGAAAATAATCTTTCCTGAACTATCCTCTTGACGAAACTTGACTTGACAAAGGTCAAAATCGCCTGGGTTTTTCTTTGAGATCTTCGATATTCATCAAAGGCATTTGTTCGTCTTCAGGTAGATTAAAAATTGGCTTTTGCATCTTCTATTGAAGTATGAGTAGGGAACGCACTTGTTTCCTGAAATCCTTTTAATTCATTTTGTAATACATCAGTGCAGACTATTCTATAAGCTATATTTAGACTTTTGCATACCTTCGCTGCTAATATGAGCAAATTTATCAAGGACACATTAACCTGTTCCACCTGTATAAGGTTAATTATAAATTTTTTGATTCCAGCCTTGCTTATTTCTTTAAGCTTTGGGTTTACAAGACCTTCAATATCGACAATAACGCTCCTGGTAAGCTTGGCAGGA
>DAOWOF010000034.1 GCA_030642205.1 Desulfobacteraceae bacterium
AATATCTACAAGCTTTTAATTTGTTTTTTGCTTAACTTTATGACATTGATTACCTACCTGCTTCTTGCAATTTATTGCTATAAAAATCATGCCGAACCTGTCAGCATAAAGAGGGTTAGGCAATTAAGGATCCAAATTCAAAATGAGCTTCGTGATTCTGGGAACTCTGCAAATTCATTTTTTTTCAAAGCGCAAAAATATACAAGAATCTAATCGGACATTACTGAATATTTTTATATTAAAAAATACAAACTGTGTTTATAATACAATAGACATTAATCGTTGCCTATTCTATTCTCATCTTGTTAACTTTTTATATTTTTTAAATTTATATACGAATAATGAATCTTGTTTGATCTTGTCTCTTTTGCTTTGACCAATTTCTTTTTCTTAAAAAACTTTTATACAAGACCAGTCTCATAATAGGATTTTAAGAACAAATAAATGAAAACCTCTGTCAACATTCCCTCTCTTATACTTGCTTCTTTATTATCTCTTGGTTTTATGTTCCTGTCTTTTCAATCCTGTCCCATTCTGGAAAAAGCTGAAAACCTGGTCTATAGTCTTGAAATGTGCCTGAGGATTCCTCTGTCTCATGAAAAAACTGACATTGCAATCGTTAAAATTGACGATAAAAGTCTGCGGAAGCTTGGAACATGGCCATGGCCAAGACATTTGATTGCTGAAATGATTATGATTCTGGAAAATAATGGCGCAAAACTAATTGGCCTGGATTTGCTTTTTAATCAAAAAGAACAAAATCAAGGGTTAAAGGAGATAATAAACCTGCATCAGACAATATTGAATTCTGATAATTTGCCTTCTGAAAGGACATATCTCACCTGGCTTGTTGAAATAATAAAAGGAATAGAAAAGAGGCTGGATAATGATCAGGAGCTTGCCAGGACTGTCAAAAAGTATGACAATATCATCTTGCCTGTTTCAGGAAAATATGGCCAATATCCTACCGAAATCATTCCATCACAGGATTCTTTGCTCGCGAAAAGCTCCTTAAGACAGGATATCCTTGATAAACAAATAATAGAAAAAATTGCCGTCAACGAACTGATAAGACCATTTCCCGAACTTTCAGAAGCAGCCAGCGGGTCTGGACACATCAATCTTCATCCTCAAAAGGCAAAGGAAGGCCGGGCACATCTACCCTTAATAAACTATAGGGGCAATCTTATACCTTCCCTGCCTTTTCGTTTGGCAATTAATTATCTGAACGAAAATACAAACGATATCATTTTGCCAAATAACAATATCAAACTTAATAGTAAGATTATTCATTTAAATAAGGGTGAGCTGTTTATATTGTTTAAGGGCGCAGCACACTCGTTTCCAGAATATTCTTTTGTGGACATCTTAAATGGCAAAAAGGTCGCTAAGGTATTTAATAACAAGATCGTGCTGATTGGATTTGCAGCCAGGAATGGAGGTGTATCAATAAATACCCCTGTGGCATCCAATATGCCGAGAATTGAATTAATGGCTAATATAACTCAAGGTTTTTTAAGTGGACACTTTTTAAACCGGCCTTATTACATGATATACATAGAGTCTCTTTTTATATTGCTCTTCGGAATTTTAGCAGTAATCTTCCTGCCCCCTCTTAATTATTTTCCACGTACGATGCTTATTGGCACAAGCATAATAATGCTATTCTTTTCAAGCCTAATACTATTTATTATCTTTAATGTCTGGTTTAAGATTTCCTATATATTGTTTCCTGTTTTGATTATCTATCTTTATCTCTCAATCAATGACATGCTGGGGAAAAAAAAGTCATTAGCCGTTAATTCCCCTGAAAGCATGGAAACAAACAGGGCGCTAGGCCTCAGCCTACAATCTCAAGGGCTGCTTGATCTGGCCCTTGAAAAATTCAGGGAATGTCCAATAGATGGGCCTATGAAGGATTCCCTTTATGCTTTGGGGCTGGAATTTGAACGTAAGAGGATGCTCAAGAAGGCCATTGCCGTTTATGAATATATAAATAATGAGGATAGCGGATTCAGGGATATCTCTATTAAGATTCCACAATTAACCAGCATTGTAGAAAATCGTGATATTGGAAAAAATGGAGCTAAAAAAGATGGAGAAATCCTGTTATCTGATGATTTGGAAATAATACAAACCGTTGGCAGATATGAGATTCTGGGGGAAATAGCCAAAGGAGCAATGGGAATTATTTATAAAGGCCGGGACCCAAAAATCAATCGCTTAATTGCCATTAAGACCATACGCTTTTCTGATGATTTTGAAGAAGAACATATTCATGATATAAAACGCCGTTTCTTCAAAGAAGCTGAAATGGCAGGTAAATTATCTCATCCTTCTATCATTTCAATCTATGATGTTGGCGAAGACTACGATTTGACTTATATGACCATGGAACTATTGGATGGAACAGATTTGGAACAATTTTGTCAAAAAGACAACCTGCTTCCTCAAAGACAGACACTTGATATCATCGCCAATATAGCAGAAGCTTTAGATTATGCCCATAATAGAGGTGTAATCCACAGAGATATAAAACCTGGAAATATAATGATATTAACAGACGGCACCATCAAAGTAACAGATTTTGGAATTGCAAAGGCTGTTTCTTCTTCTCAAACAAAGAGCGGGGTTGTCCTTGGAACGCCCAATTATATGTCACCTGAACAATTGAGCGGCAGGAAAATTGATGGTCGATCTGATATATTTTCCTTAGGTGTATTATTTTACCAGCTTTTAACAGGAGAGTTACCTTTTACAGGCAAGAATCTGGCAGAATTATTTTCTCAAATCTCTAAAAGAAGGCATCCTTCACCCCGTAACATAAATCCTAAAGTACTAAAGCCCTGCGAACAACTATTAGACAAGGTTCTGGCCAAAGATCCCCAAAAAAGGTTTCAACGGGCTAATGAGTTCGCAGAGTACAGTAGAATGATAATTGAAAAAATAGATCAATTAAGATCTGATCTTAAAAAAAGAAAGCCCCAAAACCAATGATATTTTGGAGCTGTCTTTTTTAATTTAAGCAAAATTGGATCGGCAATAAAATTGCTGTCCTGTTAAGAAGGTATTCTTACATCATACCGCCCATACCGCCCATACCGCCCATACCGCCTGGTGGCATTGGAGGCATCGCATCGCCGCCTTCAGATGGCTTATCAGCAATCATTGCTTCAGTAGTAAGGAGTAAAGATGAAACTGACGCAGCATTCTGCAATGCATATCTGGTCACCTTGGTTGGATCTATAATTCCAGCCTTCATGAGATCCTCATATTCTCCTTTTTGAGCATTATAGCCAAAAGCGCCTTCCCCTTCTTTAACCTTTTCAACCACTACAGAACCTTCAACTCCCGCATTTTCAGCAATTTGACGAATAGGCTCTTCAATAGCTCTTTTGACCAGATTCACTCCAGCCTGAGCTTCTCCATCCATTGAGATCTCATTGATTGCTGCCAAGGTCCTTAAAAGAGCAACTCCGCCTCCAGGAACAATTCCTTCCTCTACTGCTGCCCTGGTGGCATTAAGAGCATCCTCAACCCTGGCTTTCTTTTCTTTCATTTCGATCTCTGTAGCTGCCCCTACATTAATTACAGCCACACCGCCAATTAGTTTAGCCAATCTTTCCTGCAGCTTCTCGCGGTCATAATCAGAGGTCGTTTCGTCTGTTTGTGAACGAATCTGTTTTACCCTGGCCTCCAGATCGCTTCGATTGCCACCGCCATCAACTATTGTGGTATTGTCTTTATCTATTGAAACTGTTTTGGCGGTTCCAAGATCATTAATGGTCATATTCTCCAGTTTCAAACCTAAATCCTCAGAGATAACACGGCCACCGGTAAGTATGCCGATATCTTCCAACATGGCTTTTCTTCTATCTCCAAACCCAGGAGCCTTAACAGCTGCAACCTGCAATGTCCCTCTAAGCCTGTTAACCACCAAAGTTGCCAGTGCTTCACCTTCAATATCTTCTGCAATAATCAAGAGAGGTTTTCCCATTTTAGCAATCTGCTCCAAGATAGGAACCATATCCTTCATACTACTAATTTTTGACTCATTAAGGAGGACATAAGGATTATCCAGAGATGCAATCATCTTTTCAGCATCCGTCACAAAGTAAGGGGAGAGATATCCACGATCAAACTGCATACCTTCTACTATATCAAGGGTCGTCTCCATCCCTTTGGCTTCTTCTACTGTAATTACACCCTCTTTACCGACCTTGTTCATGGCTTCAGCAATGATATTTCCAATAGTGCTGTCATCATTGGCAGATATCGTCCCCACTTGAGCAATTTCTTCCTGATCTTTGGTGGGTTTTGAAGTTCTTCTAAGTTCAGCAATAGAAACTGAAACGGCCTTTTCAATTCCCTTTTTAATTGCCATGGGATTTACTCCGGCTGCTACCAACTTTGAGCCTTCCCTATAGATCGCCTGCGCGAGGATCGTGGCTGTTGTGGTACCATCACCAGCAACATCAGATGTCTTTGAAGCGACCTCTTTAACCATCTGGGCGCCCATATTTTCAAATTTGTCTTCCAGCTCAATTTCTTTTGCGACAGTAACACCATCTTTTGTAATAGTTGGCGCGCCAAAAGATCTGTCCATTATGACATTCCTGCCCTTTGGACCAAGGGTTACTTTAACTGCATTAGCAAGGATATCAATTCCGTTAAGAATAGATTCCCTGGCCTTAACATTATATTTAATCTCTTTTGCCATTATAATTTCTCCTTAAGAGTTCTTTAAAATTGTATAGTATAGTAAATTAATCGCAAGAAGATTATTTTATTATTGCAATAATATCCTCTTCTCTCATAATTAGATATTCTTCACCGTCAAAAGTGATCTCTGTTCCAGCATATTTACCAAAAAGAACCCTATCTCCCTCTTTGACATCCAGGGTGAGTCTCTTGCCATCATCCTGTAATTTACCCTCACCAACGGCCACAATTTTGCCCTCGACAGGTTTTTCTTTTGCAGTATCAGGAATAATGATACCGCCTTTGGTTTTTTCTTCTTCATCTTCCCTTTTTACAATAACTCTATCATGCAATGGCGTTACATTCATCTTCACAATCTCCTCTCATTTATAAATTAATTTAATCCTGCTTTGTAGCTAAAACACAAACCTGTAAAAAAAGAAACACTTTATTTTTTTTAAACCAATAATTATTTTCTCAAGATTAATCCTTCTGATTTTTCTTTCTCCATACCATTAATTTTTTGGTTATGATGGTTAAGAGGTAATATAATATTCTTCCCTTAATAAAGGCTAAACGTTTAAAAAGAAACCAAAAGAGTCACATTATGGGAGAAAATCCACGGGCATAATATATGCACCTACATGACGAAGAAAAATAAGAATTGGCTTTCAAATGTCAAGGGGTATAATTGAAAAAGTTTAGTAAGTTTTCATAAGACACAAAATTATTTTTGGTATTAGCCTACAATTAAACTTTTGTTATCCTGATTTCAATAAAATGGTATAGACTCATAAAAAGTCCTTCAACGGGCTTGGGGGGAAGGGCAGCCATCCTTTAAAAGCCGCACCAAGAGGTAATATTATTAATATCTTCACGTCTGCTTTTCAATTTGTTGGCGACAAAATCCCAGTCAGGATAACCGATTGCAATGGATATTATTATTTTTTTTGAATCAGGTATTGTCGCGTACTCCCTTAACACCTCAGGATACATGGTACCTTGATCCTCAATACATGTGCCTAAATCATAATGAAGTGCAGCCAGGCAAAGGTTTTGAATCATGGCGCCGATATCTATTAATGGACCGGCCTCACTCAAAGACCTGTCTGCAATAACTACTATAGCAGCCGGGGCATCAAAATAGCGAAATCCCCGTTCTGACCAGGCTGCCCTTTTATCCTTGTCCTCTCTCGCTATACCCATCAATTTAAAAATATCTACGGCCAGGTCAATTTGACGTCTGCGATAAATGCTATCCGAAGGCCAACCAATCACTGAATGTTCCGGTTGTGGTTTAGCCCCCGCTTTAAGCTTCTCAACATTCCCTTTTTTGATATTATTAAGCACCTCACCTGCAAGAACAACAAACTCCCAAGGCTGAGTGTTCATAGCCGAAGGAGCTTGGCAAGCTGATTGAATGATGCTTCTTAGTGTCTTTTGAGGGACAGGATCAGATTTAAAACTTCTAATGCTTCGCCTTTCCAGTATAGCTGTTAAAACATCCATTACACAACTCCTTATACCTTGAGACCTTTTCAAAACCTCCCCTTGTGAAGTCCACGCTTATCTGCCAAATTCCAGAGTCAGGCGAAATGAAACTTTTTCAAAGGTCTCATCTTAAGATATTTATTCTTGTCTGTTTTACTGATGGAAAAATTATAATCTAACAATCAGAAGACAGGAAGTCAAAGGTGTAAATTAAATATCGTATTTTTTTGTCTTGTCAATGATATTCGCCTCCACTCTAAAGTTCCAATGTTCTGATGCCGATAAACAAAGAATATAGCTTTCATCTTTTCTTAAAGGCTAAAACCGATTTATTCATAAACAGCCCGAGGCCTGTTTTCGTTCGGGCACTAATTAGGAGACTGTTTGAGAATGGCTTGTTATGGGAGGCGATAAAAGTCATTATGGCAATATTTCATCCAAAAAGCAGGATTATTGAGTGTAAGCTGGTTTATTATGGCCCTGGCCGGGGTGGTAAAACAACCAATCTGGAGACTATTTTCAGGACTGGTCAAAAATATACTACAGGCAAGATGGTGTCTATTGATACTAAAGGTGACAGGACTCTTTTTTTTGATTTTCTACCAATGGGACTTGGAAAAATTAAGGGTTGCGATATCAAGCTTCAGCTTTATACAGTCCCTGGACAAGCTAGATACAGTTCCACCAGGAAGTTGGTTCTTAAGGGGGTTGACGGCTTGGTTTTTGTTGCTGATTCTCTTAGGATCCGTAGGCAAGAAAATATGATCTCATTAAAAGATTTGCAGCAAAACCTGATTGAACAGAACCTGGATATTTTTAAAATACCGCTAGTCCTTCAATATAACAAGAGGGATCTTGCCAGGGAAGATATTCCAATTATGTCAATACCTGAAATGGATAAATCCTTAAATAGCAGGCTAAATGTCCCTTCTTTTCCTGGCAGCGCCCTTTATGGAAAGGGTGTAGGTGCCGCCTTAAACCAATGCATTAAACTCACACTGAACCATCTAAATAAAAAATTGGGGTGGACAAGCTAGAAAATTATTATGGGGAATTGGAAAGATAGACATCTGACAGGTTTAAGGGAGAACAAGAATGAATAATAGCGGGAATTTTCAAGGTGAACTGGATTTCATAAGCCTTGCAGATTTATTTCAGATCCTGGGGGAAAATAATTCTACAGGAGCATTGCTCCTTAAAAACGATTGTTTCCCCTATCAAGGTGTAATATATTTTGAGAAAGGAAATCCAGTCAACGCAACAAATGGTTCATTGCTTGGACTTAAAGCACTTTATAGCCTTTTTGGATGGATAAAAGGCAAATTCGTTTTTGTTAAGGGCGAAAACAAAACATCTCACTTAATCAAACAAAACCGAATGCAAATAGTGTTAGATGCTCTAAGAATGCTTGATGATGGTTTGATTAATAAGTTTGGAGACTCATTATCGCATGGGGTTATTCCTATTAATGAAACAAATATCATAAAAGCGGAAAAAAAGACGATTATTTATGACTCAGCAGTGGTTTATCAGCATATAATTGAGGAAGAAGAATTCCATAATGGAGATAAAATTGTCTCAGAGGGGTGCTATGGTAATTGGGTTTGGGTTAATTTGGGTGGAATCGTAAAGGTTACAAAAAAAACCTCCAAAGGCAATGTTATTATTGCCAATCTTAAAGAAGGCTGCTTTATAGGTTCACTGGCAGCTTTTTTACATGGAAATAATTGCCGTAGCGCCACTGTTACAGCCTTTGGAGAGGTGCATCTTGGGCTTTTGGATTCACAGCGACTCTCAGGTGAATATACATCATTATCTAAGGAATTCAAGGGGATCTTGCTGAGCTTATCCCGGAGATTAAGAGGTATTACTAATAGAGTAATAGATTTGCATCGGAAAAAATATATTCCGGATGGCTTTACAAAGGGGAAACAAATAATAATGAAAAAAGGGTCAAAGAATAAGGGCCTTTTTACAATCAAAGAAGGTAAAATTGATATTGTGGGGAGTACAAAAAAAGGGGACATTCCTTTATTAACTCTCGGGAGAAATGATACCTTTGGTTATTTTCCTTTCATGGATTTTGGTCATGAACCGGGGAATGTATTGGTGTTAGCTACTAAGGATATAAAAGCAGAACGAGTAAATGATAGACTTATTAAAGAGGAATATGCTCAACTTTCGGGAACTCTTAAAGGTTTGATTTCTAATGTTGGAACCTGTATTTGTAATACTACAAAACTGGCATATAAAGTGTTTTAATCACAAAGTAAGGAGCTAGGACTTATCCAGTTTAACAATATATCGGATTAATGTTTTTGCAAGTAATCTTTAAATTCTTCTTCAAGCGTATTGATCGTGGAACTATCTTTTTTCCAGGGCCAAATCGTTTAGAAAAATAAGATCCCAATTTATTAAATAGTTTTTGCCAGATCGGCTTTCCCCCTCCTTTAGCAACATCTTCAAGAAATGATTTTAGATCTGAAATTTTTTCTTTGGGCAGAAAAAATGTAGCACCCATATTGATAGAAGTCTTTAATGATTCAGGCGAAAGGGCATGCGCTGTAAGCATTATTGTAGGGAATCCTCTGGACACGGAATCTTTAAGAAGCTCAAAACCATTAACACCCATAATATCCAGGATAACAAAGTCATAGGTGTAACTTAATAGATATTGAAGGGCTGTTTCATAATTGGTTGCCTTATGTATAAGACATATATCCAATTCTTCCTCTATGGTTTCAATGATATCCTGTTCGTCATCAACCACTAGAATAACTTTGTCTTGTAATAGATTAGCTGAAGTCAATGCCTTGTTGCCTCCTTATGCGAGGTTTTCCCTGATTTTTCCTTAAAGCTAAAAAATCCATAATATAAGCATGCGCACTATATAGCAGAGATTAGAATCAGGGTCAAAAGAAATGGGTCAAAGACTCTTACTTTGAATCAGGCTGATGAGCTTCACGCAAGAGATCAACAACCGTTTTTACAGGGTTGAATGTAAAAAGAGGAACTTCCACAAAGATTGTATTCCAACGGGACATTGCTCCATTCCAAAGGCCAGGGTGCTCAAGAGCCTTTAGCTCTTTGCCATCTTTTGATTTAATTGAAATAAAGGCTGTATCAGGGTCTGAGTATTCCATTAAATTAAAAGGCCTTCCTGCATAGTCTCGTACTCCGCATACCAAATCAACAGGGTTAAAGTGAGTTGATTTCTCCCATATGGATTTTTGTTTGGAAGATGACATATCAACCTGGCTTGATTCTACTATCTGTGGAGTGATAGATTTATTCTGAGATTTTACCCAAAATGGCCCACCTCCAGACTCACCTTCATTTTTTACCATACCGCAAATCCTTAAGGGTCTATTGAAAAGTGAGATAAGAAATTGTCTTTTCCCCTCAATTGATAGCCTGAAAATCTTGTCTGGTGGAATAAATGATAGTTTTGCTTCGGCAAATTCAAATGCATTCTTGATTAATAACTCATCAGCTTGCTTTGTAAGTAATCTTTCAATATAAAAAAACAATTCATTTTGAATCTCGATCAGATAAGCTCCAAAAGCCTTTTTATAAAAGAAAGTTTCTTTTTGAAATTTTGCATGTGCTACATTATCAATATTCTTTAAAAAAATAATATCGCCATGAAGGTCGTTTAGATTTTCCAAAAGGGCGCCATGCCCTCCGGGTCGAAAAATTAATCTACCTTCATGATCTCGCAATGGTCTGTTTTTCAAATCTACAGCTATAGTATCAGTTGAATGTTTTTGAATCGAAAGGGTTATCTTCTCTTTTGCTCCGGACTTCTGATAATACGGCAGGATAGATCTCAAATGACCTCTTATAGCCTGTTCATGGGCAGGTGAAATTGTAAAATGAATATTTAAGACGCCATCTTTATCTTTAGTATATGCTTTGGCCTCTCTTAGATGCTCCGCGAATGCGGTGCAAAATTGATCTGAATATTGATGGAAAATAATTAATCCTTTTGGGATATAAGCGTAATTGAGACCTTTAGAAAAGAGTAGGTATTGTAGTATTTCTCCGGGTTGGTTATTTTCAATTGCGACCTTAATATCTAACCCATTTTCTGCCATTTTCTTTTTTAAGGCCTCATAAAAAGCAAAATGTTTTAAATTTTTTAGAAAGCTGGTTATAAACTGGGATTCCTGCGCATTGGCATTAGTTCCGGATCTTAGTGTATCATTATCCTGATTATGAAGATTGTAAAAATGCAGCAACTCCTTGAACATCCGCGTGGCAGCTCCCGAAGCAGGCACAAATTTTATTGATCTCTCTGATAATGACATATCATCGTAGACATTTCTCAATCGGGACAAGTCTTTTTCGGCTAAAACTTGAATACCATCTCCTATTATACATGGTCGCTTTAGATCTAAGAAAGGTATGCCATTTTCAAATTGTTCTAACTGGGATGTAATTGTCTTTAGCTTAATCCCCATATTTTCCATTTGATGGATATCGTTTGCATTGAAGATCGATTCAGACATAATTTATTACTCATAATTAATTATTGATAAGCGAATATATTAAAAAAATATACTTTATAATACCAGGGTGGTTATACTTATCGCGCGAAAAATAGTAAGATCAGTTTGTAAAGCTATAATTTCGAAACAGTGGAGCTTAATTGACTTTCATTCCAATTAGCATTATATTGCGTTAATATTTGAAAAATTAGGAGTAGACCAATGCCAATATTTGAATTTAAATGTCTGGATTGTGAACATGTTTTTGAGAAATTGTTTATTAATTCAGATGAGGAGATTAATCTATTTTGCCCTGAATGTAAATCCCAAACGCTCCAACGTGTGGTTAGTAGAACTAATTATGCTGTTGGTTGTGGAGCTAATGAAAAAAAAGCCGAGCTTACAACCAAAACATGTGGAGGGCAAAATCAGTGCATGACACTCAATTTGCCTGGCCATACAAGATAATTATTCCATAAATGCTTTTTAAGAAATTTATCATACCCCTCTTTAAAACATTCTATGCTTGTATATTTTTTTAATCGAAAAAGTCAGGCTATGATTCCCCTGAATTTTTATTAAATATTGATGCACTCGTAAAAAGTCCGTCAATAGATAAAAGACAGGCAAGTCCTGGCTTGGGGTAGGGGCGGGGCAACTCTCCCTCCCCCGCAGGATAAAAAGGCACGGAGTTATTTTTAACCCGGTTATTAATATGGTTCAAGATATAAAAAAGGATGAATATCAACTTACTGAAGATGATAGATTTAATATAATGCAAATTTTTTCGGAAGAAATTAGCCCTAAACTTAGGCGAATGAATGCCAAGATCGGTACCCTTAATTGTAATTTTGCAGGGGATCAATATTCACATTGGAATCTTTTGTTTAAATCGAGGAGAAATGATTTTGTGATTGTAGATTTTGAGTATGATCCTGATTCGAATTATTTTGATCTGGGGAGTTAAGCGCAAGACTGGATTGTGATGGTGATATTCAAAGTTAGCTTTGGGGTATTTAACGAGAACATAAGAATATGATTAAAGATAATTTTTTTGGAAGGGAATTTATAAAAAGGCCTCTTTGTCCATTCTGTGGAATTTTCATAGAAAGGCCAATAGAATTAAAGAGCAACAGGCCTACCCAGATGCCGGTCGGTCGGTGTTCTTCCTGCGGGTCAGTATACGCGTGTGATATAACAGGGCATGATATTGGCTCTGCTTTGATCGAAGCCCTGATGTTTGGCTGTAATATGGATTGGGATTTAGCCTGGGATCTATTGCCTGATGAAGATTACTATCAAGAAATAGTTGAGAATTATGATCCTGTCCATCATTTCATTGTGCCAAGAGGATATTTTGAAGGCAGGAGAATTCGTGGGGTTCTATATTTTATAAAATTTCATGAAGATGTCCTCGAAGTAACTGATGCTGGGGTTCAAAAAAAGATCAGTCAGGCGGCTTCTATTAAACAACAACCCAAAAAACAAACATCCAGCCAACCTTTATCAAAGAAAGAAGTTGAAACACTTGTAAATGAGTATAATGTGGATGCCATCATTAATGTGGCTGAAAGTGATAAAAAGATAATCAGACATTTGCAGAGGCTTCTTTATTCAGGGGATGATCAGTTTCGCCATCGGGCTGCGGATATTTTAGGGCAGGTATGCGCAATTATTGGGGACTCTGATCCTAAGAGTGTTGTAAAACTTATTCATGGTTTATTTTACTCCATTTCGGATACGGCAGCCGCTGGATGGGGGGCTTTTGAGACCATCGCTGAAATTATAAAACATAGAGCTGATCTGTTTGGCGCTTATATACCTCAGCTTTATCAGTTCCTGGCCGATGATTCCAGAAGGGCAAAAGCAATTCAGGCTCTGGGAAGCATAGCAGAAATAAGGCCTGACCTTATACGTATGGTTACCTATCATTTTCATCCATATTTACTCGATTCTGATCCAAAATCATGTGGATATACAGTATGGTTGATGGGGAATTTAAAGGCATCCGAAATGAGGGAGGATATTGAAAAGCTGCTTAAAAATGGAGATAAAATAGAGATCTATGAGAAGGGAAGGTTGATCGAAAAAACAGTAGGCCAGGTTGCTCAAGAGGCCATTGCAAAATTATGATTATTCAATACATGTTATCCTCTCCTGAAGGGGATATAAAGCTAGGATCTGAGCAGCTGTCTCTGCCTCTTAAGCTTACACCTTCCAAGATACACCCTTTCATGACTTTAGGGGATTATTTTGAAGCCATTAAAGGAGCCCTCTTTAAGAATGATTCCATGCTAATAAATAATCTTTTAAAGACTCATCCTGAATCCTGTGACAAACCAGAAAACATCCTCAAAATTTTGGTTAAGACAGAGAAACATGGAGCCCTGTCTCATATAGCCAGTCTTGAAATATTTACAGAGAATGATAATTTTAAATTTGCTGTTAGCACGGAACTTCCCACTAATAACAAATCATGGTTAACTCATGAATTTAGCTTGTTAAAAACCTTGAGAAAGGGTCTTCAACAACCATATCTTCCCCAACTTTTTACACTTGAAGAGGTCTTCTGCCATTCCGGCACAAATCAGCAAAAATTAATAATGCTTTTTAGCGAGTGGTTTGAGGACTATCATGAGTGGCATCTAGCTATTAATCCGGAAGATATGACAGGAATTTATCTCTGGGATCAAATAAGGGGACATTATTTTGTTTCCTTAGAAGAGGAATTCAAGATCATCAGACAAATATCTGAAATCCTGACTTTATACTATAATCCTTTTACTTATCACCAAATCTGTAATTGGCATCATGCCGCTGGTGACTTTGTGGTATCTTGCAGGAATGGTGGTGATGTTGATGTAAAGCTGACTACTATCAGATCTTATGAATCTATCATGCCTTTGATATCAGAAGATGAGCCAGATCCGATAATTGCCGGAATCTATTTTTTTTTAAATCTAACTATCAAAATTCGGCTGGATAAGATAGATGGGGTTGGTGATCTTATATGGGCTGATTCCTTTGTCATGGAAGCAGCTATTAAAGGTTTTTTTGATGCCCTGAATATTCTGGAGCAAGCAGGCCAGCCTTTTGCTAAAAACGCAAAAGAATTCCTTTTATTGCTGGAATCATTTGATAAAAATGAGCTTTTTCAACTATTGGAATCGCTTCTTCCATTATATCAACAGGAAGAAGACCCAAACGATTTTGATATGATACAAAATAATTTATGGAGTCACGGAACCGAACTTTTTAAAATCATTCAAAATGTCCATTTATAAGGTTCTGGATTGGAGTCTTTATAACTTTCGAGATTGATAACATCAGAGAGGCTCTTTGCAAGTCATTTTTTTGTGATATTTTCAAAAACTCCATGGAAAGCTGGTAAAGTTTTCCATAAGCCCCATCAAGATCAAAGGCAGGATATGATCCTCCTCTTTTAAAGCCTGATTTTCCGCAAACATGGGCAGTGCCATTGATCATAGTAGGTATCCCATAAACCCTGCAGGTTATAGGACGAAAAGGGTATATGATGCACTCATCTTTATCATCCAGGAGTGGGCATCGAACCCTTGTTTTTGAAAACAGAGAATGATCTCTTTGCTGATCAGAATTGCTTTGATCAAATTTATTACTTAACTTTTGAAGTGCCTTCTCAGCTTTTTCACCTCTTTTTAAGGCCTGGCGCCTTACTTTCCTGTCAAGCAT
>DAOWOF010000248.1 GCA_030642205.1 Desulfobacteraceae bacterium
ATCTCTCCAGCGATTACCAAATTATCATTTAACCACATTGCGTCCCTGGTATAGACAAAATTAGCGCCCAAAGATTCCAGCTCATTTTTTTGAAACGGGATTCCTCCATACATATAATTAGAATCAGGACGTTTGGCATATTTTGCATCCCATATATCAGGATGAGCAATTACTTCAACCTCCTTTTTCATCCCCATTAAAATATGGCGCAGTCCTCCAGTATGATCAAAATGACCATGACTTAGTGCAATTTTATCAATACCAGGCAGATTTACCCCCAAGACATTGGCATTACAGGCCGCGGATATGCTTTGACCTGTATCAAACAAGATCTTTTGATCTTCCATTTCAACAAGAATACTTATGCCCCATTCACTCATTAATCTGGGCATTCCAGCTGTGTTTTCACTAAGAGTTAAAATTTGAATTGCCATTTTATTCTCATTGCCTCCTATTACTTTTTAGCTGTTTTTCCAATTCCAGGCATTCTTAAACTTGATAACCGAGTAAAAAATCATAGTTCTTTTTTATCCGGTGGGTGAAATCTGTCCCTCCTCTCGCTATTTGAAGCGAATTTAAATGGCTCTACTCCTTCTTTCCACCCCAGGCCTGGGCTTTTTTTTATTTCTGCTAAGTGCGTGCCGCATGCAGACAAGCCATCTGACTGTTGATAGACTTTTCAGAAATCCATCAAATTTGAAAAAAGCACTAGTTTTCATTTACATACTATATTAGTATAGAACATCTTGGATCTCAATATCATTAATATTTTTATATGAAAGAATGGCTTTAGCTATAATAGTATTGTGGCTAAATTTCCTTTTATTTTTTGTTGTGCCCGCCAGTGTATGGGGGGTTGATAAAAAACATTTCTTAACTACAAAAGAGAATTTAAAAATGGTATGGAAAGGAAAAAAAGTGGGTTTGGCCTTAGGAGGAGGTGGAGCCAGAGGCCTGGCTCATATCGGAGCCTTAGAGGTTTTTGAAGAGGAATCCATTCCTATTGATATCCTGGTAGGAACCAGCATCGGGGCTCTGGTGGGCGCAGCCTATGCCAGCGGGATAAATCCCAAAGATTTAAAAAAAACAGTAAGTGAGTATCTAAACAGCTCTGAATTCCAATCTTCGGCCCTAAAGGCCATTGAACAGACCTATATTAGAGAAAAGATCACCATTACACAAAAAATTCAAGGGTATTTTAAAGATCGCCTCTTCCTGATCCAGGCATTCTTCAGACCCGGTATCTTTCCCTATTCTGAGATGCAAAAGCTAATCGATTATTTCCTGCCAGACATCGATATCAAAGAAACAAAGATACCATTCCGGTCAGTTGCTACTGATCTTGTAAGTGGTCAGCAGATCACCTTTTCCGAAGGCTCTCTTAGGCAGGCCGTCCTGGCCAGCTGCTCGGTTCCTGGAGCAATAGAGCCTTTAAAGGAGGGTGAAAAGCTTCTTTCTGATGGCGGTATTATCTGTTTGGTGCCGGCCTCTGTTGCCCGCCGGGAAGGAGCCGATATGGTAATTGCTGTGTCAGTAGATCGGGATATCTACTCTGAAGAAGACTTCAATACTGCCGTAAGTGTTTATCAGAGGGCAAATGAAATTATGTCACACAAGCTGGAAATCTATGAGCTTCAGGAAGCTGATATCGTTATAACTCCCACGGTAGGAAATCTGCACTGGTCTGAATTTTCCCAGGCTGATAGTCTGATTTATGAAGGAGAGAAAGCCACTATAGAAAAGCTGGACCTTATCCGCCAATTCCTATATGGACCAAAATGGTGGTCTAACATTAAACAATTTTTTGGGCAATCATCTTAACATATGGATTATTGTATTCTTCCCAAATCCACTGCCTAAATATCCATTAAGGTATCTATCTCCTTGCAATATTAAGTGGGAAGTGCTAAAAAATGATCTAATAAGGATTCTTTATGATTAAATCCTTATTTAACAGAATTAAAAATGGATGGACTCGTAAAAAGTTCGTCAACAGACCGTCTGCCTGCGCGTGAAACCATTTGAATTTACTTTGAGACTTTTGAAAAATATTCAATTGCAAAAGTTTTGCTTTAAATTGCAGGGGCAGTCTATTCTTCGCCGAGTATACAGGTATGGGGTGACTTTTTATTCGGTTATCAGAGATTAATTTAATACATTTATTTTAAGGAGGCTTTTATCATATGTGTAACAAATTAGTATATAATATTTTAGGGCTCTTTTTATTGTCTTCCATGCTCTTATTTTTTGGCGCTTGTGCCAAAAAACAGATCCAGCTTCATGAGGAGATTCAGGACGGTCCCAGCTTGGAAGCTGATTATGAAAGACAAACCCGGCTAGAGGAAGAGCGCCGGAAACAATTAGAAGACGCTCAACGTCTGGAAGAAAGGATTAAACAAGAGGAGGCTCAACAGCTAAGAGAAGAGCAACTTAAAAAGCAGCAGGATCAAATAACGGCATTTACGACTGAAAAAATATATTTTGATTATGATAGGTCTGATCTTAAGGCTATATCTCAAACTATCCTAAAGAAAAAAGCTGACTGGCTTATGAAAAATCCAGAGTATAGAGTGCGGATAGAAGGTCATTGTGATGAAAGAGGAACCAGCGAATATAATCTTGCTTTAGGTGAAAAGAGGGCATATTCTGCTAAAACATTTCTCTTGGCTATAGGAGTTGCGGAAGGCAGAATTATAACAATGACCTATGGGGAAGAGAGGCCGGCAGTTCCTGATCATAATGAAGCCGCCTGGTCAGAAAACAGAAGAGATGAGTTTAAGCTCATTAAATAAAGATTGCTTTTTCCATACAACCTGATCATTTTTTATGCAGGTTACAGCCTATAAAAGACTTATGAAATCTTATTTAATAAACCTGGTGAATATTCGTTTTGGCGGGATAATCATATTATCACTGATCTTAACTTCCTGTGTAAGTACCCGGGAGGATATTCTGCGTCTTAATGATCAAATAATCAATATTAATACCGATATTAAAAGCATGCAGCAATCCATGCAGGAAAAAACCAACGCAGATATTGCGAGTATTCGAAAAAATCAGGCTGAAATGGGTGCCGAAATTTATCAGATCAGGGAGGAGATGCGGGCATTAAACGGCCTGGTTGAGGAGAGTCAATTACTTATTAAAAGTAATATTCCGGATATCGCGCCCCTTGAAAAAAATGTATCAGATCAAGCTGGACAACTGGTAAATCTGCAGGGCAGAATTGCACAATTACAACAGCAGCTGGGCCTAAAACAGGATGATATTGTTGGGCAAAATTTAGCAGAAAAAGTCTGGGACCGTAAGAATCAACAAATAGCCCTGTTGCCATCTGAGAGATCTCAAAAAGGAAAGAAATCTGATGTGAAAATATATACTAAGATTCTCTCTATTTATAAAGGTCAACGATATGATGAAGCCATCAAGGGATTCAATGCTTTTATAAAGAAGTACCCCAAATCCGAATTGATTGATAATGCCCAGTTCTGGATTGGGGAATCTCTATTGAA